>JAJISH010000260.1 GCA_022848825.1 Thermoplasmatota archaeon | reverse complement strand
TGGGTATCCCATATTTCCTGCTTATCTCTTGTGCGCTCAACTTCCTCTTGAAGGTCGCCAAGAGGATCTTCGCAGTGTATTCATCCGTCAGCAATTGAGAGGCTTCTAGCGGTGTCATTTCATACCCTCCCTGATACCCCCTCAGTGAGAAGTACTCAGGTATGGATATAGTTCTTATGACTCTTTGTATTTAAAGATTTTCTTGAGATTATCAGCAAGGAGAACACAATTATCAGGATTGATAGCTACCTGGTCGGGATGGGGATCTTGATCCACCTGTTGTTGATGTCCTCGTCGTAGTTGAACTCGAGCCTGATCCTGAAATGCCCTTCCTGGAACATGATACAGGCACTCTTGAGCTGTGACTTGTAGAGCTTCATAAACATTCCCTAGGAGGTCGTGACGAACTTCTCGACCTCGACCAATCCAGCGTCCTCGAGATCATGCATCTTGCGGTAGCAAGCGGCTATGGGGATATCGTACTTGTCGCTGATTTCCTGAACCGACCGCGGGTAGAAGTACGTCGCAACAAGAATCCTCTCTGCGTAATCATCAGTCAGCAGTCTAGAAATTGCCTTCTCCCGCATTGCGATACTCATTCTCTACTTGATTTAAGCACATTTCTATGCAATTATCAACGATGATACCCATACACCCGCTCTGGGGGGCTAGATTATCGGTATTAGCACAGCCTGTGGATATCCCTTCGAGTGATCGAAGGAAAGGGCGTGGAGCTCGGTGTAGGGTTTCTCGCCGTAGAGCACAACTGAACCGTCTATGTTCTCGATCTTCAGGTGAGTATGGGCGAGATTCGCGAGCGGTGCTGTAGAAGAGGTCGTTGACGTAACGATTCCTATGAAGATGTCCTTCGCCTTTCTGATCGACGACATGTGACCTGCCATGTCCTCTATCACCTCGTGGCCGAAGACCGCCTCCAGGGTGTCGAACCCCATCAGGGACAGGATCGGACGCTCCGTCTGCGAGAGATGATACTCGATGTTGCTCCATTTCAGCTCGTTGTCGATGTCAGAACCCTCCATTGGGAGTGCTATCTTGGAACCCTCCACAGAGGTTGTGGCGGACGGTTCGAACACGCGCATGCACCTCTCGAACGCTTCCTGGCCGACAAAAGGCATGATCTCATCCCTCACCATCTCCGAGGAGGCCTTCTTCTCGGGGACGAACGCAACTCCCCTGCCAAGCGAGATGAAGTTCGACAAGAGCGAGGTCTTGATGAGGTCAGAGTACAGCGTGTCGACATTCCCGCCTATCTCCACAGCGACTATCGTACCCTTCTTGAACCCGCCTATCAGAGCGTCGAGCTGGTCGCTTCCCGTCGAGATCCAGTTCTCGGATATGTCGGGCATGGGTTCCCAACTCGACTTCTCACGCGGGATCTCGATCTTCTCGAAGCCAAAGGTCTTGATTCTCCCCCCGTCCAGACTGTAGGCATATTTGTGCTGTCTAATCTCCGTGCCGCGAAGCTTCTCGATCTTCATTATCCTCAGCCGTCTGCCTTCGTGTTCCTCGCTCGTGAACGTGATGACCCCATCTCCAAGATAATCGAGCCGCGTCTCCCCAGGGCTCTCCAGCACATACAGGACATCGGACGAGGAGGTCTCGACCAGGTCCTTCTGGAGCGTGTTCATCAGCTTCGAGGGGTGAATCCCGTATCTCTCCGCCAGTGCGTTGATGCTGTCTATCAGTATGAGGCTCTTCTCTGGGAGGGTGTCCTCGACCACGTCATATGCCATGTCGATCTCGGGGAGGTCCGATCCAAGGTCCAGGATGAGACCAGTTTCATTTACCTCTCCCTCGCTAATCTTGTCGTAGATGCTGCTCTCGTCCTCCTCGCCCATCTCTATCCGGCCCTCGAGCTTCTTGAGCTCCGTTCTGTCGACCTTGCCCTCCTCTTCCTCACGCTTCTGAGTGAGCCTCGTCGGGGCGATCCGCTTCTTGAACTCGATTCTGTCCTTGAGCCAGGGGAACTGGTTGTACAGGGAATGATCGCTCACCCTGATTGACATGTAGTATGAGTTCTCGACGCTCCCCAGCTCCTCTGTCAGCTGCAGGGCGAACGTCGTCTTGCCCGTTCCCGCAGCACCCTTGACTATCAAGGAATGTCCGCCTGGCCCTTTGAAGAAGTCTAGCAGTGCATCAGGAATACCCTTCTCTTCTATCATTTGACACCCTACGTCGGTAAGGGCGAATCCCTTTTAGATGTTTTTCTCTTCGTTATCACGAGTGAGAACGTCCGGCTCGTGGAGATCGTCGCCTGCGGAGGCTTTCACTGGGCGCGCCCCCCGCCGAGAACGATCACTTCCTGATGGCCTCGAAGGCCTTCCGCGCAACCCTCAAGTCGTTCTGATGGAAGAGGAGCTCCGCTGCCTCGGCCTCCGTGCACCACTTGTACTTGTCGAACCTGAACTCCGGCTCTGGCTTTCCCTTGGGAGCTCGCGCGAGGAAGTAGGTGACCTTCTTCCGGTAGTTGATATCGTCCTGGGGCCAGTAGTAGGAGTACTCGATGTCGCACAGCTCCCGCTCGATTCTTATCGACCCGAGCCCCGTCTCCTCCTCCATCTCTCTCAAGGCAGCGTGTTCCAGGCTCTCACCTGTCTCAACGTGACCCTTCGGGAGACACCAGAGTCTCTCGCTCTTCTTGCGGATGAGAAGGACCCTTCCCTTCCTGTGGATGACGCCTCCGGCGGCCCGGACGGAGACATCTCTCTTCCCCCTCCTAGCGGGCCCACTAATGACCCTAGTGTCCTCGGATTCTACGAACTCCTTCGCCCTCTTCAGGTCTGACGTCAGATGCTTCAGCAGCTGTCTGTTGTAGAGGACCGCCGCGGGGTGATAGGTCGAGATCAATGGCCTTCCTCTGTATTCCCCGGTTTCGAGCCGAGCCTCGGACACCTTCGCCGACCTGCCCGCCAGGACCCTGTGCGCGAACGATCCCAGCGCCACGACCGCGTAGGGATCCACCGCATCGATGTACGCTTCCAGATGGGGTCGACATTCCTCTATCTCGTCCTTTCTGGGATTCCGATTCCTCGGCGGACGGCATCTGAGCACGCTCGTGATGAAGATGCCTTCCCTCTTCAGACCCGCCTTCTCGAGCGATTCGTTCAGGATCTTCCCCGCCGCTCCGACGAAGGGGCGACCTTGCCTGTCCTCCTCTCTCCCAGGGGCCTCCCCTACAAGGAAGATGCGGGCGTTCCTGTCTCCCTCACCTGGAACCGCCCTCTCGCGTGTCTTCCATAGCCTGCACTTCCTGCATCGCCTCACCTGCCTCGCGAGTTCTTCTAGACTCATCCCAGGCCTCTAAATCTCCACGTCCCTGACGACTTCCCTCTTCAGAACGATGTCGAGCACGCCGTTTCGCAGAGTCCATCTCACGTCGTTTCCAAGGACGGTCGTGGGCAGGTCCACTTCCGCGTAGTACTTCCTCCTTCCTGCCACACGGACTGTCAGTTTGGAGCCCTTCACCTCGACCTCCACATCCTCTTCCGAAGCTCCCGGAAGTTCCATTGTGACGAAGATCTCGTCCTTTCCCTGGATCACGTCCGTGAGCGGTTGTCTCTCCCCCAAGCCCTTTCTCTCTTCGAGATACCTGGTGTTGCCGAAGTCCGAGATCTCCGTCTTGCCATCTGGGCCCGTTCGCAAGGAGAACCCGTACACGAAGGACTCGTCCCTCAGCGAATCGAGTGGCGATAGCGAAAGCTGCCTGAACATCCTTCGCATGAGGCGACGCATCATTGCGAATTCGTCTTCTGGCTCCTCGTCCATTCTATCTTTCTACCAGGAACGAGACCTTCACGTTCGCCCTGAACTCAACGATTTCGTCGTCCCTTACTTTGGCGGAGAACTTGACCACATCGATGCCGCTGATACCTCTCGTGGTCTTCTTCGCATCGCTGAAGGCGTTGAGGATAGCGTCCTCGAAGCCCTTGCTTGAGCAGCCAACAAGCTCGATTACTTTTGCAGTTGTCATGTAACCTCCCCGGTTCAGAATCGCGTCGTGGTATAAGATTCTTAGGTCTTGAACCACGCCAGGAGTTCTTTGGCGGGCAGGGTGTTCAGAACGTCCTCTGGCTCAAGCCAGGCTCGCCTGGCGGTGCCGACACCGAACATCATGAAGCGCATTTGCCCCGATGTGTGCGCGTCCGTCCCGAGAACCAGCTTGACTCCCCGCTCTTTCGCCAATCTCGCGTCCCTGTCGTTCAGGTCGAGCCTGTCGATCCACGAGTTGATCTCCAGAGCCGTGTTCGTCTCCAGCGCAGCATCCAGTATCCTGTCCATGTCCACTTCGTAAGGCTCCCTCTTGCCGATGAGCCGCCCAGTGGGATGCGAGATGAAATCGACGTGCTCGTTCTCCATTGCCGTCACTATCCTCTCCGTCATCCTCTCCTTCTCCATCTTGAACTGGGAGTGCACCGCACCGATCACTATGTCCAGCTCCTTGAGTATCTCGTCATCGTAGTCCAGTTCCCCGCTCACCTTGATGTTCACCTCATTGCTCGAGAATATCCTGAAGCTCTTCTCCCTCTCGTTCAGTTCCTTGATCATGTCGACCTGCTCGAGCAGGACATCATCATCGAGTCCGCCGGCGATCTTTATTCCCCTTGAGTGATCGGCAATGCCGACGTAGGAGTAGCCAAGCGTCTTGGACTCCTCCA
>JAJISH010000026.1 GCA_022848825.1 Thermoplasmatota archaeon | reverse complement strand
TCGGAGAGTGAGTGTCCTGTCCGATCTCCCTGGCATGCGGTATCTCAAGCATCAGTCTCTCCCCCTGCAAGAGAACAACTCCCTCTTGTTTGTCGAGCCTGTAGAGATCGACGGACTGTTTGTTGGGACTCAGGACGTTCTGGAACGTGTAGCGTTTCAGGATGCCGTGGGAATGCAGCTTCTTCACACGCCTGTGGCATTCCGCCACCGGAATGCCCAGATTCCCCGCGAGCTCGTTGACCGATCTGCTTCGCCTCCACAGGGCCATAAGGATGTTGCGGTCGGACCTGTCGAGGTCCATCGGGCGCGATCGAATGGCGTCTTGCTTTCCGTGCCTCTCCGGCTTCTGGGTGGGTGGGACCTCGAGGTCCGGTTCAGGGGGCTCATCCCTCTCCCGCAACATATCAGCAAGGTACTGCTCAAACGCCTCCCGAAGGGCGTTATGCGCGACCCTTGAGAATCCAAGCGACTGAAGGATCGTCCCGGCCTCGAACCAGGCATCCGCCAATTCGGGGTCGAGTTCCAGTGCTCTCTTCAGGGCTGCCAGCGCTCCGGGTCTGTCCCCGCCCGTGCTGAGCGTCTTCCCCTCGTCAACCCACAATGATTCGTCCTCAGGGTTAAGCCTGGTGGCTCTCTCGATGCACTCCGTCGCGTCCTCACTTCTTCCCATCATCGAGTAGACCCGCCCCTTCCCCTTCCACGCCTTCCAATGGTCTCGGTCAGTTTCAAGGACCTTGTCGTAGTAGAGGAGTGCGACTTGAAGATCCCCCGCATGGACACGCTCATCGGCCTTCTGCATAAGCTCCTCTCTCCTGGCCGCTTCTTCCCCAGGACTCTTGGAGACTGGGGCGATTGTCTTCTGAGAGGCTCCCTCAGGCTCCCTCTCGCTCCGTTCCCTGGGTGCTGTCGACTCCGTTTTCTTGGGTGTCCTGCCTCTGAGGAGCGTCTCGATCTCCGCTCTCCTCTTCTTGCTCCACTTGTGGTCGGGATCGATTTCCAGCGCCCCTTCGAAGCAACCAAGGGCCTCCTCATACCTGTCCATGACATAGAGCAGGGTTCCCTTGGAGTACCACGCATCCAGGAGGTTTGGGTCGACCTCTATTGCCTTGTCGTACAGCCTGAGGGCCTCCTCGGGCTTCCCGCTGTATCTATACATCCTCGCCGACAGAAGGAGGTCCTCTCTGTACAGCCCATTGTCTGAGAGCCGTTCGGGGGCCTCCCCGAGGCTCGATTGGCCTTGGTCCACGGTTCCGTGTATTTCTTGTATCGTAGCATCTTCTGAGAGGACGGGGTCGGTGTCAAGCTGCTTGCTCTCCTCCAGAGGCCCATCAGACGCGCTGGCCCTGGTATGACTGTTGAGTTCCTTCAACGCCTGTCCCCTCCCATACCAGGCGTCTGAGAAGTTCGGGTCGACCTCCATCGCCCTCTCATAGCATATCAGGGCCTCTTTGTACTTCTTGAGCTTCAGGAGGGTCTCTCCTTTCTGGAACCACAGTCTCTCGTCTCTGCTGTCAAGCTCGGTTGCCCTTGTATAGCATTCGAGGGCTTCCTGAAACCGGCTCAATCGTATCAGCGCTTTGCCTTTGGCATCCCAGGCCTTCAGATGAAAGGGGTCGAGCCAGGTGACTCTCGCGAAAGCTTCAACAGCCTTCTCGTGCTCTCCCATTTTGGCCTGCAGCGAGCCCAGGCCAAACCAGAGACTCTTGTCGTTCGGGTTCTTCTCGATTTCGCTCTCATACCATTCCTGGGGGCTCTTCTTCTTGACATCTTCAGGAACTGCTTCTCTGATCGCAACGAGAAGCTGAGACATGAAGTACAACCACTCAGACGGGAATCGACGTATCTTGGGCTTCTTTGAAGAGTCAAACGGGGACATTCGCACCCACTTCTCCCTCAGGTTCTAGGTCAACCTTCGCGCCTCTCGATTCAGAAGTTCTCCTTGCAGAGATAACCTCTGAGTAGCATAGGGACTTCTGAAGCATTCTGTTGTCCAAGAGATAGCTGGTGAATAAAGTTTCTCTCAGTATTATCACCTATGGGAATAGCGACACAACCTACTTGTATCATGTGCACATCGAACAGCATAGGTCGCGCAGGGAGAAGAGACAATGACGAGTCAGATGGCTGTTGCACACCGTCCAGAGTCCAATCAGAGCTATTCCACGGCACCGAAAGGATTCCAGGGAATCGACACAATGGATGCAAGGATCCTGATGTTCACCCATGAGAGCCCCCGGAGGTTGCTGACCATTGCGACCATCTTGGGGATTCCTCTCATGGAGTGTTCTGGGAGGATCAAGAGGCTCATTCTCATGAACCTGCTTGGGTCGTTTCGACTGTCCCTCAATCCGTCGAATCCCGAGAAGAAGAGGCTCATTTACGATTTCCACTACGCGAACACGAAGCGGGTCAGGATAGTCGTCAAAGGAAACGGCCACAAGGTCCAGATCTCTCTGGCTGAGTCTGGAGAAAATGTGCTATTGACGCCTCGACTACCTCGATAGAAGACGATTAACCTCGTTGGTCTGCGAAGGATCCTGGAATCTCACTCGATACCGACGGCCGTCTTCATCGTTGGATGGAGTCCCGATGGCAATCTCGCACGCCCTTCGATTGCAGGCCAGTTCTTGCATACGCGAGGAAGGAAGAAGTCCTTTGTGTATATCCCCTTCGCACTAAGCGCCTGGACGAGCAGTGATCCATCCTGCTTCGTGACCTGAATGCACACATCGGTCGAATCCTTGCACTGGGCGACCGTCACGTTATCATGCGAATCCAATGTCAGGCAGAAATAGCCCAGTGAGCCTCGATGATCGAGGAAAGGAACGAGTTCCTTCAGCATGTACGCGGGAGCGGAATCCTCCGAGAACATCTCTGAGAGCGGCGATAGAGGATCGAAGAAGACCTTGTCGAATTTCTCCATTCTCGAAAGGGCATCGAGGGTCCTCTTTGTCATCTCTATCTCGTTGTCACAATCCCGGACATCAGCGATGCTAAGCACTTCTGAGGTTGTCGGTGACTCTTCAGAGGCCAGGGAAATCGCCCCGTTGAACAACACGTGAAGAATCGATTCACCCTTTGATTCGCTAGATGACATCACCCATTCCGCGAAGTCTTGGTATATCCGAAGGTCTGAGACGAGAAGAAGAATGCTCCTGGTCCGAGCGCTCGGCCTCGTGACAGAATCCTTCGGGCTCACCCTCTCTAGGTTTGGCTCATTTCTATCCATCTGTGTGCACCCCTTATCGATGGCCTGTGATGAAGGCCACAATACCTTCTGTTGCTGAGTAGATGGTGAACAATCTATCGGATATTTATGTGTTCCCCCCTTGCATTATGCATTCTGCACAAACCTGTGGCGGAGAGTGGTCACTTGACTAATGCTTTCGGAAGAAGTTACTGTCAACGGACAAAGAACTCCTCCTGCTTGTGTCAGGAGGACACTCTGTCCCCGGGAGTACATCAGAACGCTCGAGAACATGGAGGAGCAATCACTGACTAGTGCCGCCAATGATCGGCATCTTTCTGCAGTGTTTGATTCATGAGGGGGATACTAATCGCTGCAATTGCATCTCCATAGGATTTGTATCGCAATGAATAAATAGCCCACCCATCTTTCGATGCTCAATGGTAAATGAGGTGCCGAAGAGAAGTGATGCGAGGGTCATGCATGGACTCGTCCACTATCCCTTGACCACCGACAAGGATCTCGCTTCGAGACTTGGCATGAAGTCGCCGACGGTCACCGCGATTCGCCGGAAGCTTGTGGAGAACCGAATCCTGCGGTCAGTCGAGGTCCCGGACTTCGCGGCACTTGGATGCGAGGTCATGGTCGTTTCCTTGGGATCTCTTGTCTCATACCCAAGCCTGGAAGAGCGACTCACGAGCGTCTCGGATGTGCTCGAGAGAGATGAGATCGTCCACGCCTTCATGGAACCAGGCCAGGATTTCATGATTCAGATTTCTCCGAGTTACACGCAGGCTATGCGCAATGTGCATTCCATCGAGGAGAGGTATCAGTCCCAAGGATTCATCGAGGAGCCCATGCAAGTACTGGCGTTCCCTTTGGGAACGTGCGAGGTCTATCGATATTTCGATTTCACTCCGCTCCTTGACGTCCTCTTCGAAGGCAAGGAAGGCGAGGAGGTCAGGAAGACGGTCTTTCGAA
>JAJISH010000259.1 GCA_022848825.1 Thermoplasmatota archaeon | reverse complement strand
GCTACTACGAGGGCAGCATAGAGATGCACCACACGGACTACCTGCTCGGCCTCACGAGCTTCCAGGACGTGGCCTCGGACAAGGGGACCGTGCACATCATCCGCACGCCCGGCGGGATGATCCTCTCGTACACGTCGGAATTCGAGTACGCCGCCAGCGGCCAGGACAAGACCGTCTTCGTCGACTTCGACGTCTTCGAGAACCCGCAGATCCTGTTCATACTCATCTTCATTCTGACCTACGCCATGCTGTCGGCCCAGAACAGGTCATATATGGTCTTCAAGATGGCGCACCCGAGGCGCTATCGGGCGGGAGCGGTCAAGATCAAGTGGCTCCACATCCTCGGCAAGGTCTTCGTCCTGCTCTACATCATCTTCTATTTCTTCCCCTCCCTCCTCGTCTTCGTCGGCGCTGGGGTGTACCTCTCGGGGTTGTTCATGTGGATCTTCACTATCGCGACCTTCGTGGCGATGGTCGTCATGACGAAGGTGATGTACGACAGGAAGACGATGATGATACCGCCAGCCGTGGAGGAAGAAGACATACACATCACGGTGGAGGGGGCGGCCGTCAGCGAGCCGGAGGCGCCGCCACCGCCGCCGGTCCACTCGACCCTGGCGTGCACGGTATGCATGGACGAGATCACGAGCCTCAAGGAGGCCGTCCGCTGCAAGTGCGGGCAGATCTACCACAAGAGCTGCGCCACCAAGGTGGCCACTTGCCCGGCGTGCGGGAACGACCTGGACGTCGACGAGGAAGAGGAGAAGAAGATGACCACGGCGAAGTGCGGCTCCTGTTCCGAGATAGTCCTCATCGAGGAGGGCGCCGACCTGATGAGGACGATGTGCGAGAACTGCGGCTCGGCACTCAAGGTCGTGGAGCCGGGCTACAACCACCTGGTGGTGGGCGACACGCCGACGGCGGCGTACGACCAGTTCAACAGCCTGATGAAGAAGAACCTGGCGGGGCTGATCATCTCGACGACCTACCCGGAAAAGCTGAAGAGGGAGATATCGATCGAGAACGTCGAGCTGTACTGGCTCACGGACACGAGCTCGGATTTCCAGACCCTTGACCCGAAGAGGCTGGACTTCGAGATAATGAGGGCCATAAGCAACTTCGTGAAGAAGTCCGAGGGCGGCGTGATACTCCTGGACGGCCTCGAGTACCTCGCTGTGGAGAACGGGTTCGAGGTCTCGCTCAAGTTCATAAAGAAGGTGAACGACCTCTGCTCGATCAACGACGCGACTCTGGTCGTCCCCATAACCCCGCTGTCGTTGGCACTGGACCAGCTGTCGATGCTGAAGAAGGAGTTCGACAGGGTGGAGGACGTCACAGGTCCTTAGACGCGGTCCCCTTTTTCATTCCCACGGTTCGCAGAGCTCGTGCTCGACGCCGAGGTTGTCCAGGATCCTGGCGACGACGAAGTTCACCATGTCCGCCACCGTTGACGGCCTCGTGTAGAATGCGGGCATCGCTGCCAGGACGGTGGCACCGCAGTCCGACAGCCTCTTCATGTTCTCCAGGTGGATCGAGCTCAGCGGCGTCTCGCGGGGAACGAGAACGAGCCTCCTCCTCTCCTTGAGGAACACCTGGGCGGTCCTGCATATCAGATTGTCGGCGATCCCGCACGCTATCTTCGAGAGGGTGGACATGGAGCAGGGGACGATGACCATCGCATCGAACCTCGCGCTGCCGGAGGCCATGGGGGCCGTCATGTCGGCAGGGTCGTGCACGTGGTCCGCCAGGGCTCTCATCTCCTCCAGGCCGATGTCGGACTCCAGCTCGATGACCTTGACGGCGTTCTCGGAGACTATGAGGTGCTTCTCGGCCTCGAGCTCCCTCAGAAGGGTCGTGGCGTACGGCATGCCGGATGCGCCCGTGACGGCGATGATTATCCTCATGAGAGCTACTGCGTGACTATCTCGAAGCCTTCCTTGTCAACGATGACGGGATAGTACGCCCTGTCGTGCTTGGTCATCCTCATCTTCACGACGCTCAGGAAGAGGTTCACGTTCCTCTCGTCCCTCTGCATGTCCAGATGGAAGATGCCGTCCGCAAGGAAATCCTCGACGCCGTACTGGCCAAAGAGCTGCTTGTCCGGGTCGAGCATCTCCGAGACGAGGAAGGTTGTCACGTCCAGGTCCCTGATCCTGTCGAAGAACATGAAGACGTCGCTCCTTGGCGTCTTGAAGTCGGTGATGGAGTACAGCGCTGCGAGCGAGTCGAGCACGAACAGGTTGCAGCCGTACTTCATCTTGTAGTTGTTCACCGTCGTGATGATCGACTGCGGCCAGTTTATCTCGGCCTGCTTGCCCTGGTCCTCGAGCTCCTTGCGGAGGCGGGCCATGTCCACGACGACTATGCCGCCCTTCCCCGTGATCTTCCGCGGGTCCATCCCTATCCGGACCATGCTCTCCACGAGGCTCTTGCGGTTCTGCTCGAGCGTGATGTAGACGCCCCTGAGGCCGTTCTCCTTGGCGTTGTGGTAGAGGATGTTGAAAGCGATGCTTGATTTCATCGTCCCCGCCCGTCCGCATACGAGCGTGAGGTACTTGTCCGGTATCCCGCCTTCCATCCTCTCATCGAGGCCGCCGATAAAGGTCTTGATTCGTTCGGTCATGAAATCAACCAAATACCCAATGCGAATCGAGAATAATAACCTTAACGATGTTCCCCGCAGGCGAGAACTCGGAGACGCTCTGACGACTGGAGGTCTGGCGGGAAACAGAAACGTTTAATATCAGACCTTGGTTCTATTTCGTTCCGCGAGGATTGGATTCGATGACTACCGCCCATGACGTTCCCGCAGAGCACCTGATAGAGAAGGTCGCTGCACAGTTCAAGAAAGAGGCCAAGGTCCAGCCGCCCGAGTGGAGCGCGTTCGCGAAGACGGGAGTCCACAAGGAGAAGAGCCCCGCCCAGGACGACTGGTGGTACACGAGGCTGGCGGCGGTGCTCAGGAAGGTCTACCTCGACGGGCCCATAGGGACCGAGAGGTTGGCGGCCCTCTTCGGCGGGAAGGAGGACAGGGGGGCAAAGCCCTCCAAGGCGAGGGCAGGAAGCGGCGCCGTGGCCAGGCACTGCTTGAAGCATCTGGAGGAGCTCGGATACGTCTCCATCGTGGAGAAGAAGGGGAGGATCATCTCCCCCGCCGGGCAGAGTCTCCTGGACAACGCCTCGCACGACATCCTCAAGAAGATGGCAAAGGACGAACCTGAACTCACGAAGTACCTCTGAGGTCTGAGATGGAAGAAGACGAGGAACTTGAGGCCCTGAGAAAGAAGCGACTCGAACAGATCCAGATGGACCAGGGACAGAGGGCCATCGAGCAGGAGCAGGCGGCGCAGATCGAAGGCCAGAGACAGGCGGTACTGAGGAAGATACTCACTCCCGAGGCCAGGGAGAGGATGGGCAGGGTCGCACTCGCCTACCCGGACATCGCACGGGGAGTGGAGAACCAGCTGATAGCTCTCGTTCAGACGGGAAGGGTCAAGTCCGTCATAGATGATGTCGGGCTGAGAGAGATACTCAGGAAGGTCATGCCGAAGAAGAGAGAGATAAAGATTGAGAGGAGATGAGATGGCACGGAACAAACCCCTCGGAAGGAAGCTCAGGCTGATGAAGGAGACGAAGAGAAACCGGAGGGTCCCCGCGTGGGTCATCCAGAGGACGAACAGAAGGTTCCTCCGCCACCCGAAGAGAAGGCTCTGGAGACGCGGACGCCTCAATAGGTGATCCCATGGCTGATGAAGAGGATGAGAGGATCATGACCATCCCGCTGAGGGTGGTCATCAACGTTCCAAGGAAGAAGCGTGCTCCGAGGGCGATGAAGGCGATAAAGGAGTACGTGATGAAGCACATGAAGGCGGGCCCCGAGGATATCTGGATAGACGCCCGCGTGAACGAGGCCGTGTGGGCGCGGGGAATCGAGAAGCCGCCCACCAAGATACGGGTGAGGGTCATCAAGTTCGAGGACGGTCTCGTCGAGATTTCCCTTCCGGAGGGCTGAGGTCACCTTGATCAGCAAGCTCGATTTCACTGGCAATTCGTACGTGGGGGTCTTCAGCTCGGCGAGCGAGCGATACGTCGTGTGCAATCCCAGCGTTCCCGCCAAGATAGTGAGGAGGGCCTCGAGGTCGCTGGAGAGCGAAGCTGTTGTCACCACAATCGGCGGCTCGACGATTCTGGGCTCCCTGATACGTTCCAACTCGTACGGTTCCATGGTGACGAACTTCGTGAGCCGCAAGGAGCTGGATGAACTGAAGATGCTCAAGCCCGTGGAGATAGACCACCGGCTGAACGCCGTCGGCAACAACATCCTCTGCAACGACAACGGCGCGATGGTGCACCCCGGTTTCGGGAGGAATACGGTGAAGCTGCTCAAGGACGCGCTCCAGGTCCCCGTGGTCAGGGGCGTGATCGCCGGCCTCAAGACGGTCGGCTCGGTGGCGGTCGCGACCAACAAGGGCGTCCTGTGCCACCCCGACGTCACGGAGGCGGAGAAAGGAGTTCTGGAGGACGTGCTCAAGGTCCCGGCGACGATAGCGACGGCAAACTACGGAACGACGTATATCGGGGCGTGTCTCGTGGCGAACAGCAAGGGGGCCGTAGTGGGCGCGGCGACGACGCCCATCGAGATCGGGAGAATAGAGGAAGGTCTGGTCCTGTACTGAGCCTACAGAGAGAATACCCAGATGTTCATCTTCCCGCCAAGGTCGTCCCGCTCGAAAGAGACCTGATTCCCGACGCGGATGATCTGCTCCTCCGGGAAATGCCCGAGGAAGTCGTCCACCCGGCCGATTGACATGGACAGCCCCCCGATGCGGTAGTGCATGGGCACGCACACCTTGGGACGCAGTTCCCTGGCCACTTTCGCGGCCTCCTTGTCCCCGATCGTGAAGACGCCCCCGACGGGGATGAAGAGCACGTCCACTTCCCTCATCTTGGCGAGCTTGTCCTCAGGCGGTACGTGCCCGAGGTCCCCGAGATGGCAGAACCTGGTACAGTCCAGGTCGATGAGGAAGGCGTTGTTCGTCCCACTCTTCTCGCCACCGGACCTGTCGTGGAAGGTCCCGATGGAGCTTATCCTCGCTCCCTTGACCGTGCCGCTGAAGTCCGAGTCTATGACCTTGGGATTGCCCCGGACGATTCGGGCACAATTGTGGTCCCAGTGGTCATGGGATATGAGCACGAGGTCTGCCATGACGTTCGGCTGCCTTATCCCAATGGATCTGCCGTCGTGAGGATCAGTCACGATGGTGATGTCATTCGAAATCTCGAAACACGAGTGTCCGTGCCACCGAATCTCCAACCCGATTCCCCCTTATTCCCTATGATTCAAAGACG
>JAJISH010000258.1 GCA_022848825.1 Thermoplasmatota archaeon | reverse complement strand
GGCACACGGACGTAGCTGGCGCAGATAGAGATGCCACAGCGAGGATCGCAGGGCACACTGTCCGAACGAAGGAGAAGTACTACAAGAAGGGCAACTACGAAGAGGACAGGAGAATCGTCAGAGAGAATCATCCGTTGATGCGAGAGGATGGGATGGGAAACCGAAAATGACGGACTCATATGTGAAGTACGACGAAAACGGAAAGCCAGATAGTTAGGGAGATATGATGTCACGGCACGGCAACAGACAAGGCTCCGATGAGAGGGGGAGAAAACCAGGAAGGCCCACAGTTATGGAGTCTAGAGGAGACCCAAAACTCCCTGCAAGAGCCGCAGAAATGCGATCTCTAGGGCTTTCCTGGTCTCAGATAGCATCTAGACTAGGGGTCGGGAGAACCACCGCTAGACGCCTTGCGTTGATGTGCCAAAAGGACAGCGGCTGCCAGACTGAGCACTCAGTGAGCCCGATATTTCCAAAACCGGCCAAAATTGGAGGGGAGACAAGCTCCAGCCAGAACGCGTCTTCCGCACTTGATTCCGGTGTTTTGGAAAAGCTGCCCAAAACCTTCCGAATATTCTCGAGGCTCCTTGAGAAGGCAAGGGAACTGCAGGACTAGGTACACTGGGATTTGAACCCACATTCACCGTCCCGGCGGGAGCATCCCCCTTTTGTCATTCTTAAGTCACAGGTATAGCCGAAAAGTCCGGCAATCGAAGCGAGAGTCGCGGTTCCTGTCAGTCTGCACTCATCTTCTCCGTTCTGACCGCGGAACTGACGAGCTGGAAGAAGAGACTATCATTGGCTATGGGCGTGCTGGTGAGCGTGCTCTCCCACAGCTCTCAACCTTCCGAAAGCGTTCACCACCGCCTCACTGAGGGCAGGGTGTATCGTTTGGGACACCGCGAGCGGCATGTAGTCCTGACCTCCCGCGTTCATGAGATAGACCAACGGCTGGACAAGGATCGCCGCGTGTGGACCGATTATGTGAGCGCCCAGTATCTTGCTGGTTCCCCTTTCCACAACGACCTTGACAAAGGCGTTCTCCTCGCCCATCGCATAGCCCTTGGCGACATCGTAGTACTTGTTCACGCCGATGAGTATCTCATGGTCCTTGGACGCCTCCGCCTCCGTCAGGCCGACGGAGGCAACCTGGGGATATGTGAACACAGCAGACGGCACCGCATGCTCATCCACCGCACGCTTGTGCTCGGTGAAGGCGTTCCTCCAGACGATGTCGGATTCGTAGTTCGCCGTGTGTCTGAACATGTTCCTTCCAATGGCATCGCCCAATGCCCAGATGTTCTCCTTTGTCGTCTGCAGGTGTTCGTCCACCACGATCCAGCCCCTCTTGTCCGCTTGGACACCCGTCTTCTCCGGCTTGAGAATGTCAGAGTTGGACCTCCTTCCAGCGGCAACGAGTATCAGTTCGGCGGGGAACTTGTACAGCTTGTCATTTGAGCGATTCCTCGCAACTATAACCCTCTTGTCTTTCTCGGTCGTTGCGCGGAGCACCTCGTGATTGGTGTACACGCGACAGTACTTGGACATCTCATTCTTGAGGAGGTCCGATATCTCTGGCTCCGCCTGTGGAATGAGCCTCGGGTTTCTCCCAATGATAGTGACCTTAACGCCGATGCTCGAGAAGAAATGCCCGAACTCCGCTGCGATGTATCCGCCACCCACGATCGTCAGGCTCTTCGGCGGTTTCTTGATGTCGAAAATCGTCCTGGTCGTCTCGTACCCTACGTCATCCAGTCCGTCGATCCGTGGGATGAGAGGTCGCGCTCCAGCTGCGATGACAATCTTGTCCGCTCGTATCTCGTCCTTACCGGCCCGCATCGTGTAGTCCGATATGAAGGAGGCATCCATGTTGTAGAAATCCAGGTCCTCTGTCGCCCCAACCCCGCGCTCCATCTCATGCCTTCCATCCAGAACGATCTTCCACGTTCTCTTCATGATAAGATCGAAGTCGACCTTCTCCAGCTTCAGATGGACGCCGATCTTCTTCGCGTGCTGTGCGGTCCGTATGACATCCGCGGGGTAGATCATGACCTTGGACGGTATGCATCCCCTGTTCAGGCATGTGCCGCCCAGAGGGCCGTTGTCAATCACCGCGACCTTCATCCCCTGCGAAACGGCAGAGGAGGCCACATTCATCCCGGCCCCGGAACCTATCACAATGAGATCATAAGTCTTCATATCCACACCCTCGCTGTATCCAGCTGTTCACCAACCTAAGTTCCCTACTTATCACTTGCGCGGCTTCCCTATCGGATCCCTGTCGCCCTCGTCAACTCCGTCACGTTGCTCTTGGTGAAGAACCCATCGAAATCGGCGTATCGGTGGATGTACTCGGTCACGAGCATCGAGTTGGCGGATGGCTCGGTGAACGTCTGTTTCAAGCCCTCTTCTTCCGAGCCAACTAGTTCGAGAAGGAACCTCAGCCCCTCTGTTTGAAGCGAATCCACGACGTCCTCTATCCTCGACGTGTTCCAGGCCAGATGGTGGACTCTCGTTCCGTAATCGACGATGAACCTCTCGGTGGGTTCATAGGCAGCTGAGAGCCCTTGATACGGGACTATCCCCGTTGTGAAGACCTGGGCGTAGTCCTGGCCCACCATCCGAGTCACGTTCGTGATGGAGTTCAGGGACTTCACGTAGACTGACATGTGGAAGTAGTAAGGGAGAAGCGTCAGCCATTCCTTGATCGCCTCTATCCTGTCATTGGCACGCACGCGTGTCGCCGTGTGGTCCAGATAGTCCACATACTGGACGAAGTCCTTCGTCCCCTCGTCAAGGTCGATATGTGCCACATCGTCCGTCTTTCCCATGTAGTTCCGATCATCGGTCTCCCACTGGATGTAGCCGACCGAGTTCCCCGAGAACTCAGACGGCGTCGTCTGGAGAAAGCGGTAGTTCCCAGCGTCGAGGATGTTGTCCGTGAGGAAAGAGACGCCCCTCGACTTCTGGACCTCAAACAGCTTCTCTATGTCGTTGACGTCGAACACGAAGGTCTCCATTCTCGTGTTGGGATCCTCCCTCGTCATCTCCCCTGAGTTGGACCTCGCAAAGGGATTCTGCAACTCCCTTCTCGCCTCCTTCACGATGAACCTTGGCGGGTGCTTTGGGAACATCACACACCAGAGATGGTCCTCGCTCTGATAGCACCCCGAAGGCACGAGCGATGTCATGCCCCGGAGCTCGTTGACAGTGTCGGCCATCCTCCCTGGGGCGACCTGGATGATGACAGAGTCAATGGCCCCGACGAGCTCACTCAAGCCCAATGCCTCGCTCTCCCTGGTGACGGCCTCGGACTCCTCAAGCAGCCTTTCCTCCTCGAGGACCGCCACCTGGTGTTCATCGCCGCAATTTGGGCATTTCTTCTCGGGAGTGTCAAAAACGTCTCTGCAAATCGGACAGGCGAGCTTCATGCAGTACAACCTCAGGAGCTAATAACCCGCTCATTTTAAAGAGGTTTTGGACTCTGTGAGATCGAAATCAGCGAGACGCCTTGCAGTCAAAGGACGTTGTTTTCCATGAGGACCTGCGCCGCTTCCCCCGCCGCGCTCGTCGATAGTGTGAGAGCCTCCGTCGTCGCCCTCGTGGCCTCCGAGAAATTGGACATGTCAATCTCATTAAGGGCCAGACCGAGCTTCTCCGCAACAGACTGAAAGAAGGGGGACTGAGCGGTGTTCACCGCCAGATTCGCCTCCATGAGAACCGCGTTCAAATACGAGGTCAGAATCCTCTTTCCGCCCGATATCTCCTGTGTCAGTGTGGACGTCTCCTGAATCAGATTGTTTGCTATTATCAGTTCCGATTTCAGCCTCTCAGCGAATTGGTATATCCTGATGGCATGTCTCAGATCCATGCCCACGGATAAGCTTGAATGCTATTTTGATTTTCCCTCGGAAGTCAGCGGTCGGGTGAGAAGCTGTCTCTCTGTTCGAGACCCTTGGAGCAGATCTCCTCGCAGATGCTGCAATCCTTCTTGCAGGGCTCAACGTGGATTTTGACCTCGAATCCGTCGAGTTTCAGTTTGATGTCATCGGAGAGGTTGTGGACGAGTTCGTGCATTTCCTCGACACTCATATCCCCGTCCACTATCACGTGCAAGTCGATCTCGCCGCCCCTCTTGCGGGGCGCGACTCTTATGTTGTGCGACGACAGGATTTCGTCATAGCGTTGGACCGTCTTGGCGACGAGCTCTTCCAAGTCCTCCAAGCCCTCGGCTGCCTCGGTGGGTTCGACATGAACGGTCGGCGCAACCGTGAACTCCTCCTCTATGGAATCCTCCACCTCGGTCGCTATCTCATGGGCATCTTTGGCCGTGATCCCCTCCTCGACGGCTATGTGAAGTGACATGACCTTCCTCGTGCCGTATTCGTGGACCCTCACCTCGTGAGCATCGGTGACGCCTTCGACGGCCTCCGCGATCCGAACCACTCTCTCGACAACCTCAGCGGGCGGGGCTCTCCCCAGGAGCTCACGCCCGGCCTCCTTCACGAGCTTGATGCCTGTGATGACGACGGCCAGTGCCACGAGGATGCCCAGGATCGGGTCCACGACCCTGAACGCATCATCCATCATTGTCAAGTAGATACCAGCGGCTATCACAACGGAGATGATGGCGTCGAATCTGTGGTTCCACCCGTCCGCGATGAGGACTCCGCTATCGATCTTCCTCCCTATCCTGAATGCGAACTGTGCCATCAGTTCCTTGACCCCCGCGAAAGAGAGGATGAGGACAGAGGCAATCGGTTGAGAGCTTATCGCGGGTTCCGCAAGCCCCTGCACCGAGCTGAAGAGGATCGCGATCCCCATGACTATTACGAGAGTCGCCACGGCCACGGACAGTATCTGCTCCGCCCGGGCATGTCCGTACGGGTGTTCGAGGTCTGCCTCCTTCTTGGCCAGCCTGAACCCAAAGAGAATGACAAGGGAGATACCCACATCCGTCATGTGATTCATCGAATCGCCAAAGAGCGCTATGCTGGAAATCAGGAGGCCAATCGCGAGTTTCGACGCGAACAGCGAGCCGTTCCCGATGAGACTGACCGTGGATTCCAAGGTGCCGTACTTCGCTCTCACAGCGGGGTCTGTCGGGTCCCCATAATCAGGAATGATGGACAAGTATGGCTTTCAAAGCCCAAGGAGGATTTAAGGATTGTGCCGACGACCCAGGCTCCTACTCCCGCTGCAGTTTGACCACCGTCAGCGGGAACGGGATGTCGATGCCCTCCTCGGCGAACCGCCGATTTATCTCCGTCCTGAGATCGCTCTCCACCTTCCCCCTGTTCGTCAGCTTGTCCACCCAGCATTTGACCATGAAGTTCAGGCTCGAGTCTCCGAACTCAAGGAACCTCACGAACGGGGCAGAGCCCTCGTCCTTCAGGACGTTCGGGTGGGAACTCGCAATCTCAAGGAGAAGCCGTTCCACCTTCTGGACATCGGCTCCGCATTCGACCCCAACATCAACCCTCGCACGGCTTCTCTCGTCCGGTCGCGTCTCGTTGAGGATCTTCATGCTCGCGACCTTGTTGTTTGGCAGGATTATGATGTTGTGGGAGGATATGTCGTACATCTTCGTGCTCCGCAGCCCCACGTCCAGAACTCTGCATGTCTCACCCGATTCCAGCACGAGCCTGTCTCCCACCGAGAATGGCCTGTCCAGCATGATGTGTATTCCGCTGAAGAAGTTGCTCAGGGTATCCTGAGCCGCAAAAGCGATGATCAGCCCCAGGACGCCCAGTCCCGCTATGAAGAAAGTGATGTCATAGCCGAAATACTGGATGACGAAAACGAAGCCGACTATGATGATCACGACGGCGCCTATCTTGTCGATGATGGGGACGAGCCTGTCGTCGAGCGTGGACTTAGTCTTCCGAGCGAGGCTCTTCCCGTACTGGATGAGGACTCTTCGGAATACATGAAATGACACCCATGTGAGGAGAAGGATGATGATGACTCCGTAGACAGTCTCCAGCACTGACATGACGTCCTTATCTAGGCCCAGTATGCCAAGGGAGGAGAACGCCCCGATGATGACGATGATGGCGAAGATGGGGCCCTTGACGAGCTCCACTATAGTGTCGTCAATCACGTTCTCCGTCTTCTTGGCCCTTCTTCCCGCTGTCGGAAGGACGATCGCGATGAGCAGCAGCCCGATTGCCACCCATATGAGCACTGTGATGAGAAAGGCTCCCCACCTGTTGTCCAGAGGCTCAGGGAGGAAGTTGTCGTAGACCCCGAGTATCTTCCCGAAATGGCTCACCTCGGGCGTCCTCCCGGTCAACTGTATGTGGACGACGAAATCCTCGCTGTCCATGTCCCCGGTGTCGATGTCGGAGACCTCCACGCTCAACGTGAGCAGGACCTCTTCCAGATCCGTCTCAGGAGGGGACCTGAACAAGACTCCCACGAGGGTGTCGTTGCCGGGGTTGAGGATGAACTTCCCTGGCTCCACGGTCGCAGAGAAACCGTCTGGCAAGGTCCCGGCTGTCGCATTGACGTAGTAAGGCGACGTGCCGTTGTTGAAGAGTATCCACCTGTATGAGGCGCTCTCACCCAGATCCACGGTTTGACTTGAAGAGTCCGCAGGAAACACTAGTATATCACTTGAGCCAACAGCGTTGGCGGAGATATGGTCCGGAATCGTCAGAAGCATGCAAGCCAGGAAGACTGCCGCAAGTATCGCACCTGTCTTTCTCATAGGCTACGGTTCGATACTGGATGAACATATAAATGTTCCTTCTGCCAAATCAGAGGAACTCGATTTGCCTTGGCGGAAAACAGATCGTCTCGACCCCCGGGCAACCCACTCTACAGCTTTCTGAGCATTCTCTTGACCTTTTGCTCACCCACTGGGGTAATCCTGTATATCTTTTCGGGCGGGAACTCGTTCTCCTTGTGGCTCTCGACGTATCCTTCTTCCTCGAGGCTCAGGAGATCTTCCTCAAGTCGGGCCTGGTTCGGGGCTGTCCCCATTCGTTTCAAGTCCTGGACAAGACCCTGGAGCGACATACCCTCATCGGCATCGTGGAGAGCCTCCAGAATCCTGTACCATCGATACTCAAAGAATGCTGAACTCTTGAGCGAGATCGCGGACTTCTTTGCCGTGGGCTCGTCGCCTTCGACATGCCTTGCGCGTAGTCTTTCCACGTCCTCCATGGTTAATATTCGCACTCGACTGGATAAGTATTTTTTGGTACAAGTTTTCACAAATGAGATTAACCGAGCCAGTGTGATTCGGCCAATCCCACTGCGCAATCCTAAGAACGAGCGGGAAACATATAAATCGGAGTATCTTCTCCGAAGCTCGGGCCTATGGAACCTATTCATGCCGTGCTCTTGGGCATTGTCCAGGGAATCACAGAGTGGCTTCCGGTCAGCAGCTCAGGCCATCTCGTTCTTCTTCAGGAGTATTTCGGACTCAATGTGCCGGTGTTCTTCGACCTTGTGCTTCACGTCGCGACCGTGATAGTCGTCGTCGTGGCGTTCAGGAAGGACATAGTCGACATACTCCGCTCCCTGGCCAGGACATTCAGGCTCAGGAAGGAAGGGCAGGGCTTCCGAGAGATCCTCGCAACCGAAAGGCCAACTCTCCTCGCCTGGTTCATCATCCTCGGGAGCATCCCGACGGCGATTATCGGCTTCGCTCTCCGCGATATTGTCCAGCCCTTGTTCACGGATCCTACCGCAGTGGGCGTTGCCCTCCTTGCGACAGGGGCAATCCTCCTTGTCACGGTGCTGGCAAGTAAGCGGAAGGAGTTCATGACGTCCTCAGATGCGGTTCTTGTGGGCATCATGCAGGGCATCTCGATTATTCCGGGCATCTCAAGGTCAGGATCGATAATCTCAATCGGCATGCTGAGGGGGATGGACCGCGAACTGGCCGCCCGCTATGCCTTTCTCCTCTCCATCCCGGCGATTCTGGGGGCGGCGGCATTCGAGCTCACCCAGGTCATGGGTAGCCAGGTGTACATCGACCTCCACCTCCTGGGGATAGCCTTCCTTTCCTCCCTCCTGTTCGGCTACGTCTCCATAAGGCTATTGTGGTACATCATCAAGAGCGCCAAGCTTCACTACTTCTCCGTCTACTGCTTCCTTCTGGGGTCCCTGGTGCTCCTGTACGGGCTCCTCTGACTCCGCCAGGGAAGGAGAGCTCTTCGAACCTGCTGGCAACACAGAAAGATCATCGAAGTGTCATCATGACCTTCTCGATTCGGATTGCGAGGATTAGGGAGTAGAACTGCTGAATGACCGTGATCTTTGGAGATGGAGGCAGACCTTCCCTTAGCAACGCTTTGAAGAACTTGTCCATGGACTCCTGAATCTCCGCCACGTTCTCCTCCGTGAACTGTCTGTTGAAGTCCATCGGGAGTCCCCACAGCCTCTGGTATACCCTGTGGGAGTGGATCCTCAATCTGGCGTTGACGATCTTCTGAGCTCCTGCAACGTACTGCCGGCTGCCCAAGAATATCAGTCCCTCGGAAAGAGCCCCGAGCAGGATCTTCGGGAGCGACAGGTTGTCGAGGTCTGGCAGGACATCCTGGGCTGCAAGTGCCCCTATCGCGGTCAGGTCGAAGATGCTCGCCATTTGGCTGAAATCCTTGGACTCGATCTCAGAGCGCATCTCCACAGAGAACTCATGGAAGTCCCTCAACACGTCGAGCGCGTCTTCGACCGCCTCTCCGGTCTGGGCGGATTTCCTGTCCTTTCGGAGTCCTGCGGTGGCCTTGAGCGCGTTCAGCTCGCTGCTCAGGCTCCACAGATCCTCAGGCGATGCCTCCTTGAGAGCGCCCGTAAGCTTCTCTTCCACGACGTCAACTCTCTCCATCGGAATCTCTAAGCGGGTTCCAGATATAAATGTGAGTGGGACGTCGACCGAGGTGTCCTGGTCACCTCATCACCGCTATCGCCGTGTGGGACTCACCATCGGCGTATACGTCAACGCCTTCAGGGATTTCGACGAGGCGGACATTCTCCGAGTCCCAACGATTCTTGCTCTCCTTCAGGATTCTCTCGTTCAGGTACCCGCCCTTCTCCAGCCAGAGAGGGATGTAGAGTGTGTTCGTCGCCAGCATGTCTCCGAAGAAGTGGGTTCCGTACGAGAGCTCTGGCGAGAAGCGCTTGTAGCTCACCTCGACTATGACCGAGGCGTTGCTGATCTCGGAATACCGGACGGGGATTCCTAGTTCCGGGTTCTGCGTGGCCCACCTGCCGGGACCTATCAGGATGTAGTTCTTGTCTTCCAGCCTCTTGTTCACGCTGCCGATCTCTCGCGCCAGGGTGAAACCTTTCTGGAACTCGTAGGTCTCGTGCGGGATGAAGACGATGTGTTTCAGCCCCCTCCGTACGCCGTTGCCCAGTATCTTCTCCGCCCGGAATATGACCTTCTCCTGCGGGACGTCCTTCGGTATTC
>JAJISH010000257.1 GCA_022848825.1 Thermoplasmatota archaeon | reverse complement strand
CCTTCGGGAGCGAAAGGTCCGCAGGGACAGGGTCCAGATCGAGGACTTCAAGGACTTCGAGAAGAAGCTTCTCGCGTCCGGACTCAGGACGAGCACCATCAGCGTCTACGAGGGGCGGATCATCAGATACTACAAGTTCCTGGCGAACGCGCATCCTCATTCCAGGTGGCCCAACTTCGTGGCTCAGCTGAAGACCCACCTGAGACCGAAGGTGAGAGGGTCCCATTCTCCGCATCAGCCCTACCCGTTGGAGATCATCCCAGACATTTGCGAAGCCGCCAAGGAGTGCGCCCTGGAGGAATATCAGCTTGTCATCGGACTGCTCTACACGGGAATGAGGGCACAGATGTATGGCATACTGGTCAAGGAAGTGGACTTTGACAAGGAGGTCCTGACTCCGATCATCAAGGGCGGATATCGAGTCGTGATCCCGATGCACCGCCGCATCGCCGAGGTCTGGAAGGAGCACCTGGAGAACCGCGACTACGAGAGCGACTTCGTCTTCCAGAACGGCGTGTATCCATACACCTACCTGGACAGTCCAGAAGGGGGCGGCTACGTGGAGGACGTCAAGAACATGCGGCGCAACCGCGCCAACGTCCTGGAACAACTCAGAAGGGTGGAGGCGAGACTGGAGAAAAGAGGCATCAAGGAGCGCCTGACGGCACACAGATTCAGGAAGTCCGTGGGCACGTATGCCAGCGAGTTCGGGCTGGACCTGACCGACAGAAGGATACTGCTGGCGCACAAGGCCAAGGACATTACGGAGCTCTACGACCTGCGGGACCCCCGCAAGGTCAAGGCGAAGTGGGACAGGATAGACCCCGAAAGCAGAGAATGGGTGGAGAACGCCATGTCCTCGGGAAGTGTTCCGCCGACGGTCTCAGGACCGAACGGAAACGGCGACGTGGTGGCGACGATCCAAGCGCTGAGGCTGGAACTTGTCAAGAGCCTCGACCCGGGCAAGAGGGCGATAATCGAGCCGCTTTTTGAGGGATTCGAGAAGTCGCTGACTGCTATCCTGAACGGGGCCGCTTGACCCTGGAGGCTGTGGGTTGAGCAACGGGTTCTGGAACGTCAGGAGAGTGAGGGTCGATGGGAAGGTCAAGGTCCGTGAGGTCCACTACGACACGGAGGGGAGGCCCTGGGCATACGCAGACGTGTCGCTCTGGGTCAAGGTCGGCTGTGTCCGCGACTGGTTGCGAACATCGGTGCTGAGGTATCCCGAGGACTTCAGGGGGGAACCAGTGGAGGATTCAGGTTGAGGCTTATCGTTTGCGTCCTGGAGGACCCGATTATTCCACGTGAAATAATGCAGTGCAGTCCAGGGCGGCATGAGAAGGAGAAGAACACGGAGAAAGGAGGTCGATAGCTATGGAGAGTATAGAGGACTTGGAGGAGAAAATGGGAACGGAGCACGTCGCGGGGTCCGCGGTGAGTGAGGAGCGAGGACTAATGAGCAGAAGTGAGATCGTAATGGAGCGCCTGGAAGTGAAGCAGCTATCTGAGGCGGTGGCATCGCTTTGGATGGACATAACGAGCGCCAGGTTGAAGATGGAGGAGGCTGAGCAGATCGCGGAGGAAACCAAGCATAGGCTAGACAGTCTCCTGGAGAGATTGATGAAAGCGGAGAAGGAGGGCGACAGATGAACGAAATGGAGGAGAAACGGGCAGTGAGGGACGTAGGGGAACTGATGGAGGGACCGTATCCCCCGGAGGTCATGCCCAAGATTCTTGACGCCGCCAGAGAATGTGGAGGCGATGCGTATCCGCTTGTCGCGGGCCTGATGTATACGGGGATGCACCCTGAGATCTTCGGGCTGAGGGTCAAGGACCTGTGGTTCGAGGAGGGGATCATCAGGAAGTGTCCAAAAGATGATCGCTGTGACGTTGTGATTATATTCCACAAGCGGCTCATCGAAATCTGGAAGGAGCACCTGGAGAACCGCGACTACGAAAGCGAGATGCTGTTCAGACTGGGGGAGTTTCAATTCTTGACCGAGGACAGCGATGAGGAGGACTGGACCGCCGACGCCTCCAACCGACGGAACGTCAAGAGACTTCTTCTCCAGGTCGAGGAAGAGCTCAGCCGGAGGGGGATAGACGAGCACCTGACAACGGGTCGATTCCGGTGCTCCGTGTTGATGTACCTCAGGAAATACGGGCTGAACGACAAGGACCTGGAAATGGTCCTCATGGGTGTTCTGAAGACTAGACCTCGATGACGGATGGGAGGATTGGAACACCTACCGAGGACACAGGAGGAAGAACAATGCGACAGGAAGAATGGGAAAGGCTGAGTGAGAAGGAGAAGCTTCGGGTCTTTGCGACGTTGGACCCGCCGCCGTATCTCTGGCGGGAACATTGGACACCGGAGGAGCGAGCAGAGAGGACGAGAATCTACAGAGTCGGCTTCCAGGAGGGAAGAGCCTCGGCGAGGCATGCCTACATCATGGCCGACGATGGTGTGCTCATCCACTCCGCGCAGTGCTGGTGCGAGAACAACAAGGTCTTCGAGACCGAGCCACTGCGACACAAGACGATCTACTGGAAGCACATCGAGGACGTAGAGGCCTGAGGGAACGAGACCGGCGAAAATGAATGTTTGTGTCTCTGTCTGTCCCAGGCGGCGATGACCGTCTTGGGTGCACACAGACACACAAAAGATTCAGAG
>JAJISH010000256.1 GCA_022848825.1 Thermoplasmatota archaeon | reverse complement strand
TTCCGGTCGAGGAGACGTTCCCGCCCGAAGAAGACCGGGGCGACCTCGAGGAGCTGACCGCTGCGGTAGACGATCTGAAGGGCGAAAACACGGACCTCAAAGACAGAGTGAGTTCCCTTGAGGGTCTCCTATGGGCATCGGTCGCGGTCGCGTTGATATCGATAATCATCGCGATCGTTGCGCTTGTGCGTGCGAGAAGGGACTGAAGGTGCTATCGCGCAACCAGCGGGTAGGTGATGGATTCTGGTGCACATAGCGGACGGGATCCTGGCACCCGAGGTTTGGATCGCGGGCTTCGTCATAACGGGCGTCATCCTGGCGTATACGCTGTACAGGACGAAGGCGGAGGAGATCCCAAAGGTGTCCTTGGTGACTTCTGCGGTCTTCGTGGCCTCCCTGATCCACATCCCCCTGGGCCCCACGAGCGTGCACCTCATACTCGCTGGCCTCGCCGGTGTCCTGCTGGCCGAGAAGGCATATCCGTCCGTCTTCATCGCGCTGATGCTCCAGGCCTTCCTCTTCCAGCACGGCGGCATAACCACCATGGGGATAAACACCGTGATCATAGGCGTGCCGGCCCTTGCATCGTACGGCATCTTCGTGGTCGGCGTCAATCACACGAGGTTCAAGCGGAGACTGGTGATATTCGGAGGGCTTGCCGGAGGTGTGGCCATAGCCCTCGCTGTGGTCCTCACATCGATCGCACTCCTCTTCGGAGGGGAGGAGTTCCTGGGCGTGGTGGCTCTGCTCGCCGTTGCTCATGTCCCTGTCATCGTGATCGAGGCACTGATCGTGGGGAGCGTTGTGGGGTTCCTGAACAAGGTGAAACCTGAGATGCTTGCGGGAGTGAGAGAATGAGAATGCGACATGTATTCGCGTGTGCCAGCATTTTGACCGTGCTTCTCGTTGCCAACGTAGCGGGAACGGTGAGCGCCCACAGGATCTACGTGGACGTGACATCGCTGGAGGTCGAGATAGAGGCCTACTACGGAGACGGCACACCTGTCAGGAACGGCGACGTGACCGTGTACAAGCCGAACGGTGACGTCTATCTGGTCAACAAGACGGACGATGACGGAAGGTTCAGTTTCGAGGTGAAGAACGTAGATGCGGAGTATCTGATCATCGAGGTGGAGCAGACCGGTCACAAGGCCGAGGTGATATTGGGCACGGGGGTCGGGAGCTCCGGGGATGAGGTGCCGCCATATCAAGCGGCGATCGCGGGCCTCGGATACCTCCTCGGGCTGGCGGGGATAGCCAGTTTCTACGCGACGTGGAGATTGAGGAAGAAAGAAGGAGAGGATGAGGAAGCATGAGCCATTTCGATATCGACGAATACGCATACCTGGAGTCCCCGTTCCACAGCTTCGACCCCAGGGCCAAGTTCGTGTCCGTGCTCGTCCTCATGTTCTCGATAGTGCTGCTCAATGACATCAGGATACTGGCTGCCGGACTCCTCTTGGCGGTCGCTCTCGTCCTCGTCTCGAGGATCCCGCTGCTGTTCGTCATGGGACGCCTGAAGTGGGTGGC
>JAJISH010000255.1 GCA_022848825.1 Thermoplasmatota archaeon | reverse complement strand
GAAAGGTCTGTCGGCTGCATGCCGGTAATCTCTGGGGGTGTGACGTCGAGCATTGTCGCGTCCACCGTGAAGGTCCACTCCTCCTCCGTCGGATTCTGTGGCATGGAGTTGTCACTCAGCTCGATGTACACGGTATGCGCTCCATCCGAGAGAGGTGATGCCGATCGGTATGCGAATCCAGTCGAGGTCACGGTTGCCGAGGCCGTGATGTCCATCGCGTCGACGTATATCACAACGCTCGAGATATCGACTCCTGAGGGGTCCTCGAAGTCGGCGCTGATCACAGGTTCCGCATCGGTGATCGTCGAGAGAGGTATGGGCCGAGGGTTGGAGACCACAGGAGGCAACGAGTCCACCGTGAACCACCACGTCCTTGTGGCTGAGTTCGCGGGCACGGCCAGGTCCCTTACCTCGAGATAAACGTCGTGAATGCCTTCGGGCAGGGTCCCGGGCATGTACACCACCTGGTTCACCCCGACGGTGGCGGAGGCAGTGACGTCGACCGAGTCCACTTCGAGCACGACGCCCGCGAGGTCGATACCGGAGTCGTCTCCGTAGTTCGCCCCTATGGGTGGCGTGTTGTCGTTCGTAATCGACTGATCCGCAGGCTGAAGGTTGGAAATGGCGGGGACGACCGAGTCAACTGTGAACGCCCACGTCTTGATCGCAATGTTCTGAGCGGGTGATTCGTCCGCCACTTCAAGGTACACGTTGTGTGGTCCTTCCGCGAGAGGTAGCATCGGCGTGTACGTCACGTCCAGCGGCGTCACGGTAGCTTGGGCGGTGACGTCTAGTCCATCCACCCGCAGAAGCACGCTCGCCGTGTCAATCCCCGATATGTCAGTATAATCAGCCCCAATCGTCGGCGTGTCATCGCTGACGATTGACTGGTTCAGCGGCTGGAGGTTCGAGATCGTCGGCGGGTCGGGGTCAATGATGCTCGTGTCTATGGTGAATGACCACGTATCCTTCAGCACGTTTGCAGGAGTGGAATTATCGAGAACGTAGATGTCGACGTCGTGCAAACCGTCCGCCAGTGGCGACAGAGGAATGTAGGTAATCCTGTCGAACTCAACTGTGGATTGAGCCGTCACATCCAGCCCATCCACATCGAGGGTGACGCTGCTCACGTTGATCCCGTACGCGTCCGTGTACGTCGCGCTGATGACAGGCGTCGCATCACCGATCGTCGAGCCGTTTGCGGGCTGCAGGTTGGACAGCACTGGTCCCTGGGTGTCCACGTAGAAGTCCCAGATGACAACCGCCCTGTTGCTCGGTATTGCGGTGTCCCCGGCTTCAACACGAACAGCGTGGGGTCCCTCTGCAATCGGAAGGGGCGGATAGTACGTCACACCTAAGGGCGTCACTATCGAGTCGGCGGTCACGTCCGCACCGTCCAGCGTTATGACCACTGTGCCTAGGTCAACGGATGAGCTGTCGCTGTACTTCGCTTCTACAGGAGGCGTGCTGCCCCCGATTATGGACTGATTGGCGGGTAGCAAATCCGTGATCACGGGGCTGATTGTGTCAACCACAAACGACCAGGACTCATTGCCCATGTTAGGTGGTGCAGACAGGTCGCCGACCTCAATGTACACATTATGATTGCCATCGGACAGTGGCGGTGGAGTGTAGGTGACGTCCGAGGCCGTGACCGTAGCGCTGGCGGTAACATCCATTCCGTCCACTTCGAGACGGACGGTCCCTGGGTCAATCCCGGCAGGATCATCATACGTCGCTCTAATGACTGGTGTGTTATCGCTGATGGTCATGTCGAACGGCTCGGGGTTGGATATCGTAGGCGGGCCGTCATCCACCGTGAACGACCACATCTCGAAAGCCAGGTTCTGAAGCGGCGAGGCGTCCCGCACCTCCAAGGATACGTTGTGATTCCCAAGAGAAAGGGGTAATGCCGGCATGTAGACCACGTCTGTGGCAGTGACGGTAGCCTGAGCGGTAACATCAACGCTGTCCACTTCAAGCAGGACACTGAGAACATCAATGCCGGATACGTCGCTATAGCTCGCACCTATCGTTGGAGTGGATATGCTTATCACCTATTGATTGGCAGGTTGCAGGTTCGTGACCACGTGTGCGTCGGACTCCGTCCCGACTATCCTGAACGGTCCATCGCTCTTG
>JAJISH010000254.1 GCA_022848825.1 Thermoplasmatota archaeon | reverse complement strand
CGGTGCCCTCGGCGAAGGCCGTGAAGATCGCCCTCAGGACGCAGCAGATAATCGCGCACGAGAGCGGCGTCGCCAACACGATAGACCCGCTCGGCGGCTCCTACTTCGTCGAGTACCTCACGGACAGGATGGAAGAGGAGTCCTACGAGTATTTCGACAAGATCGAGAATCTGGGAGGGGTCATACCGGCCCTCAAGAAGGGGTTCTTCCAGAAGGAGATCGCGCGCGCCGCGTACCGCTACCAGAAGGAGACGGACGACAAGGAACGGATCATAGTGGGCGTCAACAAGTACGTGGAGAAGAAGCCCATCGAGATCGCGCTCGTCGACATGGACCCGGAGGGCGAGAGGAAGCATCTGGACAGGCTCAACAGGCTCAAAAAGGAGAGGGACCAGAAGGAGACCGAGAGGAGCCTCGACAGGCTGAGGAGAGCCGCGGAGGGCGAGGAGAACGTGATGCCCTTCATACTCGACTGCGTGAAGGCCCATGCCACGCTCGGGGAGACGTGCGGCGTACTCAGAGAGGTGTTCGGGGAGTACACGGAACCAATCATCTATTGAGGTGTATCTATGACGAAATTGAGAGTCTTGGTCGCAAAACCAGGGTTGGACGGTCATGATAGAGGCGCGAAGGTCGTGGCCCGCGCGCTCAGGGATTCGGGCGTGGAGGTCATCTACACGGGCCTGCACCAGACGCCAGAGCAGATCGTCGAGGCCGCCATCCAGGAGGATGTCGATGCCATCGGAATGAGCTGCCTCTCCGGCGCTCACATGACGCTCTTCAAGACCGTGATGGACATCCTCAAGGAGAAGGGGATCGACGACATCGTCGTGACGTGCGGCGGGATAATACCGGACGAGGACGTCACCAAGCTGAAGGAGATGGGGATCGCGGCGGTCTTCGGTCCAGGGACGCCGCTCCGAGATATCGTGGATTTCCACAGGAAGATCGCGGGGAAGTAGATGGAGCTAGTCGAGCGCCTGCTCAGAGGTGACAAGAGGGCGGCGGCAAAGGCGATATCGCTTCTGGAGGACTACGACAAGAAGGCGGCCGACGTCCTGGGGGCGATCTACCCTCACACGGGAAAGGCCCACATCATCGGGATCACTGGTCCGACGGGGACGGGGAAGAGCACGCTCGTCTTCGCTCTGGCCAAGGAGTTCAGGAAGCGGGACAAGAAGGTGGGCATCATCGCCATCGACCCCACGTCCCCGTACACGGGCGGTGCGCTGCTCGGGGACCGGATACGAATGGGGAACCTGACCCTCGATGAGGGCGTGTTCATCAGGAGCATGGGCACTCGCGGGCACGCGGGCGGGACGTCGAGGGCGACCGCGGACGTGATCAAGGTGCTCGACGCCATGGGCATGCAGAAGATCTTCGCGGAGACCGCCGGCGCGGGCCAGTCGGAGGTCGACATCGCGAGGATAGCGCACACGTCGATCGTCGTGGAGATGCCGGGCCTTGGAGACGACATCCAGGCCATGAAGGCAGGCATCCTCGAGATAGGCGACATCTTCGTCGTGAACAAGGCGGACCTGGACGGTGTGGACAGCACCTTGGCGAACCTCAGCCTTGCGGTCGAGCGGGAGAAGCCGAGCGGGTGGAAACCGAAGATGCTGCTCACAGTGGCGACGGAGGACAAGGGCATAACGGACCTCGCGGACCTGATCGAGGAGCACTACGACTTCCTCAAGGAGAGCGGGACGCTGGAAACGGAGGGGGTCGAGCGGGCGAAGGAGGAGCTCCGCGCGGCGCTGTCGCAGCACCTGTTCTTGAGAGTTCTCGAGAGACCCGAGCTCATCGGGGAGTTCAACAACCTGGTCCAGATGATCGCCAAGAAGGAGATGGACCCGCACTCGGCGGCGGAGAAGCTTCTCGGATTGGCGGGGATCGCCTAGACCACTTCTCGGAAGCGGACGCGGGGTTCCGTGTTCTCTAGGGTCAGAGACCTACGTTTTTCGCATCTGTTCAATGCATTTCTCGTGCCCTTCTCATGAGAGACACAAAAATCCTAAACGTTTTTGGCAACCACTCCAAAACATCTTCCTTAATCTCAAAGGGGACATACTGGCTGTCGTTCGTTTGCGGGTTGTTATCGTTGGTTTGTGGCACATCTGAGATGATGTCATCTCTGGTCTGGCTTCCTTCGTCCTTTTGGCACAACAAAACGAGGCGTCTAGCGGTGGTTCTCCCGACCCCTAGTCTAGATGCTATCTGAGACCAGGAAAGCCCCAGAGACCGCAGTTCTGCGGCTCTTGTGGGGAGTTTTGGGTCTCCTCTAGACTCCATAACTGTGGGCCTTCCTGGTTTTCTCCCTCTCTTATCGGAGCCTTGTCTGTTGCCGTGCCGTGACATCATATCTCCCTAACTATCTGGCTTCCCGTTTTCGTCGTACTTCACATATGACCAAGACACATTCTCAACTCCGCGAATCCTCTCTCATGAGCGGATGATTCTCTCTGACGATTCGTCTATCTTCCTCGAAGTTGCCCTTCTTGTAGTACTTCTCCTTCGTTTGAACGGTGTGTCCCGCTATCCTTGGGGTTGCATCCCGATCCGCACCCGCGACGTCAGTGTGCCTCTCGCCGGCCTCCCGCAAGGACTTGCAGGTGACCAGATGGACCTTCCTTCCGTTTCTTGTGTATCCGACAACCCTTTGAATTCCGATCTCTCCCGCATAGTGGTCTACGACTCTCTCCGCTTGTCTTGAGGACAGTCTTCTTTTGCGACTGTTCACGAAGAGCGGTCCCCTCTTGCGCCGGCAGAGATGGCGACCGAGCAGATCCCTCGAGTAGTTGCTGAAGAACGCATATCGCTCCCGGTGTATCGTGTCGGCGTGCACTCTCTCTCCTTCGACGATCCTGAAGACCGCCTTTCCCTTCGGGTGGCAGATATGTATCGAACAGTACTCGAGGTCGATGTCACGAACGTCGACTCTGAGAAGCTCACCGATCCTCGCGAAGGATTCGTAGAGCAATCGAACGAGGACCTCGTCCCTCAGGTGCTTCCAGAGCTGGAACTTCGTTGGGTTCTGAGGAAGCTTCCTCGGGGCTTCACAGAGCCTCTTGCACTCGGAAAGCGTCAATCCCCTGTCAGTCTCAAGCATCGCCATCATCGTGGGTATATCGACGTACGGACGATAAATGGCTGAGAAAGTATAGTCTAGGATATTCGACTACACACTTCACGCATCCCAGTACTCTGTTACTTGTGGGTAGAATCGCCATTCTCAAATAGAGGTGAACGCATGGGGAGTTCGTGTGGGAATCCTCAAGGACGCTCAAACCGATCTCAAGCGTGCTGGTAGAGCCGAACACCCTCTTCGATGGTGTCGAACTCACAGAGAAGGACAAGGTCATCGTGGACTTCTTTCTCATGAACATCAACGTGCCCACCCACGAAGGGGGCATCGCACGCGGGGCCACGATAGAGGACAAGTCAGGGAGGCGGCTCAGAGGCGTGACCAAGAAGCACGTCGGAGACCGGTGCAAGAGGATGGAGAAGATCGGCATCCTGAAGTACAAGCTCAAGAAGCCACTGCGAGGAGCCGGATACAAAACCAGGCACTACTATCTGAACGACGAGGTCGAAGCTTTCAGGACCCTCGTCCACACCTACCTCTGCAAGGAGGACCCTATGAGAAGGCTGATCTTCATGCACTCTCTCTATCTCCATTGTGCCGTAGAAGAGAACATCAAGGAGTTGCTGTTCAGATGGTTGATTCCAGAGGAGGAAGATGAGTTGCTGGGTGAGCCTCTCTTCTTTGTGCTTGGCAAGAGGCTCCAAGAAGCCTTCTCTGAGCCTAGCGAGGTGCCTGAGGAAGAGTGTCAACAGACAGAATCCACATCCGACGAGCGTTCAATAGACGAAGATGAGGAGCGCGTAGAGAGAGTGTTGAACGCATTGAGATCCGTCTCTCGCGAGGGAGATGACGCTGAAGTGCTATCGTTCTTCGAACAACGGCATGCGTTCACAGAAGCTCAGGTCAGCACGTACGAGGACATTGTCAGAGTCTCGCCGACCGCTCTACACCTTCTGGTCTTTCTCCCGTTTCAGAGGCTTCTGGAACAGTACCTGGAGATCGGTCTCGTCAAGACGTTCGGTCTCTACAGTGCTGAGCCTCGGTGGAAGGAGAAGCAACCACGAGAGTGGTGGCTCACGAACAGGATCATCCATGAGCTGTTGCACTGTGCAATGATGAGCGATGTGATCAGGTTTCCCTTCCTGATGATGCGAGCGGACAAACAGTACTTGCTCAGCGGTGCCCTCTGGACGAGCAGGCGCGACGGATTGTTGCACGACTCTCTTTTCAGCCTGAGCGCAAAGAGGAGGAGAACGGCCAAAGTCGGCGACGATGCGAGGAGGAGAACGGCCAAAGTCGGCGACGGTGCGAGGGAGATTTGACCATCGAGCAAGCTCGCTCCTTTCATCGTCTTCCTTGAAGAGACGGATGTTCGTCTTCGTATTGGAAGACGACATTCGATGCCCGCAGGACAAGAGCCTTCGAGACTCGAGGGCATTCTACGAAGAGCTCCTTTTAGAGCTTCCCGACCTCCGTTCTATTGACCTCGTTCCGATGACCGAGGACCGCTCTATTGTCTTCTTCTTAGCTCTGCTTCTCCGCCCTTCAAAGATACGATCCGGACCCCTTTTCTCGCTTGCTCATCGAACTTGCGCGGTCATGTCCCGGATTGCATTGATGCTGCCCAATTCCTCTGAGAAACTGCCGGCAGATTTGGGCAGATTTGGGCAGCTCCCTTAGGAGACTAGACCTCTGCCGTTGTCTGCCCAAGGGATTTCCTAGATTCCACGGTTGTTTCATGCATTATTCTAGTCATACTGGCTAAGGCAATCAATGAAAGAAGATAGAACCCATGGAAATCTGCCTGTTCTGCCTATGATTTTCTATCGTTTTTGCGTGGAATCCTTGGCAGACGGGGGCAGACTGCGTTGAGGCCCAAAGTCCTAACACTGCTTTGTGAATTTACTAACAGAATTCTATTACTCGCGTGTTAGGAAAGTGTGAAAAATACCATAGCGGAGAAATATCGTTTCCTACTACCGAATGAGCATCGACGTTACCATGAGAAGGAAGGTCGATAGGAACCCTCGAATCGCACTTCCGAAGATCGTAGAAGATGTTCTAGAGACCGGAGATCGGAAGGACGATCGACCGATGAGAGACGAACATCAGACGGATCCACGACCACGAATGTCTCCATCACCGTCTTGGGTATGCTTGCTCACGGAGCAACGAAGCTTCCCAAGATGAGTCGGATTCGTGTGTTCTATGTCATGGGAAACGAGCTGCCCAACGTCGGTCCCTCTGCCGTTGAGGGCGTCAAAACACGAACCTCATAGGTCGTATTGGAGGACGACATTTCCTCCTATTTCCGTCCTAGGTTCTCCTAAGCGGAACCCTAGGAAGTCGTTAGGAGAAGTTAGGAGATCCTAGGAGCTCTTTAGGAGCACGGGCTCTCCTAACGATAATCTCCTCATATTCCGCTTGTTTCCTTCCATCTTCCTGCTATTCCTATCATAGACTGGATTAAGCAGACATGGTCCTTTCAACGGGAACAGAGTGATTCTCCCAAACCCTCCTAATTCTCCTAGGGAAAAACCAGGATAATCCTTAGGAGATGCTTAGGAGGACAGGAAACCTGCTAGAATGACACGACAAAAACGAAGGTATTATCTCTCAGATTCGAGAGATTCCCTATGGCATTTTCTACGGTGTTCCACGAAGAGCGTTCCTGAGAATCTCCCCGATCTCCGTTCTATCGTCCTCGCTCCGATGATCGAAGACCCTTCGCTTGTCCCCTTCTTCGCTCTCTTTCTCCCCCTTTCGAAGGTACGACGTACACCTCTTTTCTCGTCTCCTCATCATGCATCTGCGATCAAGTCCCGGACTAGACTCATTGACCTAAGCTCACCTACGGAAAAGTTAGGTCCTGTTAGGTCCCTCGTAGGTGATGCCCTAGGTGATGACTGCTTACCTATCACGGACCTAAGGGATTTCCTATGTTTCTGCGTGATTTCATGCATTCTTCCTATCATACTGGCCTAGATAACCGATAGGAGAAGGCAGGAACCTAGGCAACCACCTAACTTACCTATTGATTTCCTATGGTTTTTGCGTGGAATCCTTAGGTGACGGTAGGTGACGCCGTTGAGGCACGAAGTCCTAACACGGCTTAGTGTGAGTTCTCACAGTATCTTGTTACTCGCGTGTTTGGAAAGTGTGAAAAATCTGTTAACGGGGAAACATCGTTTCCTGCTACCGAGTGCGTATCGACGTTCCTATGAGAAGGAAGGTCAATAGGAGCTTTGGAGCTTTCGAATCGCATCTCCGAAGAGCGTAAGAGACGCTATGGAGATCGAGGCCGGAACGACGATTCAGTGGTGTGAGACGAACGTCAAGTAGACCAACGTCTTCGAATATCTCCATCATCGTTTTGGGTGCTCACTTATCGAACAGCGAATCTCCCCGAGACGCAACAGATTCAGTGTTCTGGATCGCGGGTGACGAGATGGTCAACATCAAACTCTCTGGCGTTGGGAGAGTGAACGC
>JAJISH010000253.1 GCA_022848825.1 Thermoplasmatota archaeon | reverse complement strand
CGGAGCTCCCAGCATCGCAGAGGATCCCTGCGGGCACCAGAAGAAGTACGGGGACGGGTATACGACCGCGTCCACGGATATGTCCAGTCCCGGCACGTTGGCGTTCACGTCTATCCTGAACTGCACGCCGAAGTTGGCCGTGTACGTTGCGGGTCCAGTGACGGTTATGTCGTGGCAAATGAGCCCCATGTCGTTCCAGAACTGCCAAGTGTACTGGCTGGTTGGATTTATGGGCTGCGGTGACGGCGCACATATCGTGTGAACGTCTCCTACGTTCCAGAAGAAGTACACTGGACCATCACCGACTGGCTGCGGATCAGTGTCATACACAATAGTATCCACCTCAACATCCAGCCCTGCCGGGGACGTCGTGAACGATATGTTGTATTGCATGATGTAGTTCGCCGTGAACGTTTCCGGGCCTATGACTGTTATCGGGTGAGCCTGCGCTCCCGCATCGCTCCAGTCAACCCACGCCCATTGCTCGTCCGGGCTCACCGTCTGCGGCGAGATGGCGTACAGGTCATGCACGCTCCCGTCCAGCCACCAGAAGCTCAGCGGGGATGCGCCGGGCACTCCATCGACCTCGACGTCAAGTAGCGTCGGAATCGTGGTGATGTTCACCATGTACTCAATGCCGAACGTTGCGATGTAAGTATTCACCATGGTAATGGTTACCGGGTGGGACTGTCCACCGCCGTCGCTCCAGCTCTCCCAGGCGTATCGACTCGTTCCGTCTATCGTCTGCGGTGTCGTCACGTCCAGTGTGACAACCTCTCCCAGCGTCCACCAGAAGCTTACGGGTGCGGTGTACGGGGTCGCGTCAATCACGACCTCCAAGTTCGGATCGGGTAGTGTCTCTATTGTGATATTGTACTGGGGATCGTAGTAGGCTGTTATGGTCGTGTCCGACGGAGCTACCTGGATCTGGTGTACCATCGCAAGACCATCGCTCCAACTGGAGAATATGAACCTCGCATCCACAGGAATATCGAGCATATACTGAGGGGCCTCGAGATCGATCAATTCTCCGACACCCCACTTGTACTGGCAAGTTCCGGGACATGGAGCTCCATCCACGAGGATGTCTCCAATGGCAATGCCCGGACTGCGTTCTATTGTGTACGTGACTTCATTGATACCAATGTCCGTGTAGTAGATGCCAAGAGTGAAGTTCCTGTCGTCAGTCCAGACAATCCTGGGACTGTTTGCGAACTCGATGACGTCACTGGATCGGAAGACGTCAGCAGCCGCTCCAGGGAAATCGTCCGCCGATGTGATTGCGAACGGATCCACGAGCACATTCGTGTTGTTCAGATACGATATTCTGCTCTCGTTCCAGCATGAGATGTGCGGTACGAAGCTCGCGTCCACGTATACGGACGGGGAGTGCTCGTCGTAGCCATTCTCCCTAGTGATGAACAGTATCCACAGCGCGCTGTGACCTCCGTCATCGGAGTAGAAAGCCGTGATGTCCGCGGGCGATGTTCCATTCTGCCAAACGAGATACGCGTAGTCGTCTCTGATGCCGAATTCAGGATACATTTCTGTGTTCCCGCCGTCTATGTACGGTGTCCACCAGCCGGCAACACCGCCCATTCCGCTGTCGTATATGTTCCACTGGATGTCCCAGCCCATCTCTGTCTGGTTCCAGATCTCCCACGCGATGTTCATGTCATCGTTCGCGCTGTTCGCCATGATATCGGGGCGTTGATAGTCCACGTTCTCATGCCAGCCCGCGGTGATGTAGTACCACATCTGCCACATATTCTCATCCTCGGTATTCAGGAAGACCACGGTCTGGGTGGCGAGAGCCGGATGATAGGAATCCGCAGCCACCCACCATGTTGCCGCTTTCTTCGATGAGGCCTGTACGTTCCGGAAGTCCTCCTGTCTCTCATTGCCCGGATCATTGGTCCATGACCAGTCCATGTAGTATATGCCCCAGGTCGCACCGCTATCCTGGGACATCAGGAAGTACATCTCCTGCTCCGACCCGGCCTCGTCCTGCTCGTACCATATCATTATGGTGTTCACGGACAGGGCTATCGATGGATTGCGTTCGTTGAAGGCTCCATTCGTGTTCAGCATCCAGTTCCAGTTTACTCCCAGATCGTCAGAGTATGCCAGGAAGACATCATCGTCGGCTCCGTTGTAGTGGGTGAATGCCACCCAGATCCAGCCTGTGTTCGGATCTGCTGCCATTCGCGGGCCCAAACTGTTCGTGCCATCCTCCCAGACGACTCTGTCTGGCTGGAACGGGAGATCCATAGGTATGGGATCGTCACTCCAGTCCCGAACGACGAGGTTGTCGTTCATGAGAGTGGGCGTCAGCGTCTCACTGTGCATCTGCAGTTGGGCGTTGTCAACAGGCGCTGCCACCATGGCCGGGTCTGGGCTCATCGCAATAACTCTGCCTTGCTCATCCAGTATCACATCTGGCGAAGGGTTCTCCCCGGCCTCAACAGCTCCCGCAAGGACAAAACCTACTGCGAGAACGACCACGAGGAACGCGACCGCCAAGAGCGACACTCTTCCATTCTCGTTCATTTCTCTACTCATTCGAATCCTTCCTCCCTCATCATACAACTCAGATTCTGAAGGGTATCAGGGCGACACCCCTGCTGATATTTAAAATCTTTCGTTTACCAACCGTCGAGGCCGACACTGTCTGGATGGCGGCGGGAACTCCTCGGTGCTCTGGTTCGCGGCGAGGGTACGTGGCCCGTGGAATGCCGTCCGTTTCTGACGTCGGGATATGGACGGAGAGCCGGTCCCTCGCCTCGTGTTGGCGTCCTTTGTCCCCCGCTTCGAATTGAGAGGATCCTTCGTAGCTTCGCGGCTCGAGCGGTGAGCGGAGGATTCTCGAAGGATAAGCGGAGGTATGCTATGGAAAGCATATGCGGAGCATATAGAAATCCTATGGACTACCTATGAAAAGCATATAGAAAGCATATAGGAATCATATGCGGACCATGGAGCAGATTCGAATCAGGTAATTCGGAGGAGTATGGAAGTTTTATAAGAGAACTATGCTATTCACGGACGAATCTCGGAGGAATCCCGCAGGAAACCCGGAGACAGGACGGACCGAGATCAGGGGGAGGAAGATGAAATCAAAAGGCAATCTGGTTGTGAAATATGCTAGCGGCGGAGTGGGAAAGCAGCTGATCGCGAAGACGTGGAAGGGAAGACCGTACCT
>JAJISH010000252.1 GCA_022848825.1 Thermoplasmatota archaeon | reverse complement strand
TCCCGCGTTGGATGCGGTGCTGAAGCATTTTTGCGTGGTTAGGGACACCTCCCAAGCCAGACTGATATGCCCCCACTCGTGTTGGAGCACAGCAAACCGATCTCCTGCAACTAGATGGGCGACGATGTTGCTTCCACTCTTTTCCAGGTGCAGGGAGAGTGGGCTGATATGCCCTTCCACGTCCGATTGCAGGACGACATCTTTTCCAGACCACAACCTTCTGGTGAGATCGGACGGAAAGCTGAGTGCTGTCTCCAGGCTCCCTGCCATCGTTCTCATCGCCCACGTTCATTGACAATGCACAGGATCATCCAGAGTAACACTACGAAGAAGGCAACGAGTATCAGCGTAGTCGAAATATGCGGCAGGATGCCTGCAAGAACAAGCAGGAAGATTGCGAGAAGGAGCGGGATACATTTGACGAGTCTCCAAGGCGTCCCCATTTCGTCCCTCTAGGAGAGACCGGGAACATCGTGCACTTCACACGCACCCGGTAGTTCCTATGATGAGAGGATGTCTAATCCCAGCCTCTCGGATGCGGAATGTCATATGCGTATATACATACATCCATTGTAAGGTTATCAGGATTGAGAAAAATGACCGCGCCTATTAAGGTTCGATGACCTCTCAATCGGACAGTGTCAAACATACCCTGGAAGGAACCCGGGACCCACGCAGACACGAGAGCATCTTCATCGATTCCGCAGACATTGCACGGCACCCGCTCGTTGACTGCCTTCGTGATTCCTCCTCTGGGTTCCTTCCCCTTGTTTTCGTTGATTGACGCTCTCTCGATGGGGCAGGGGATTATCGAAGGCGGTGGACGATTCCAGCCCTTCGATTACGCCGAGATTCCGTTCCCTGATGGGTCGTTGTTCGTCAGGCTGGCAAGAGGCTGATAGACTGCCGAGAGTATCCTCACGCCCTACCTTCATGGACAAGACACAGGATCATCGCAAGTAGCATCAGGAGAACGGTGAGGATTACGAGAACGGTCGATAGATGTGGTAGGATGGATGCGGAGACAAGCAAGACAATTGCCAGAAGTAGTGGAATGCATCTGACCAGTCTCGAAGGCTTCCTCATGTGATCCCTCTGGGAGATGTTGGGAAAGACGTGGAGGTATCGGCTCGACGCAAGTCCATCTTCATTGTGCCGAGCCAGCATGACAGTTCTGATTCTCCCGCATCAGATACGAAATGCCTCCCATCTATTTATGACTCCCTGGACATGTAGTTTTCTGCACTCTCGATTTGTAGCGGGACCATCGTGGACGGTGGCAGATTCCAGCCGTTCACCTACAAGGAGATTCCCTTTCCAGACTACACTCTCCTGGTCCGATGTGTTTCCCTGTAGTACGTTCGAATCTCTGTCTACTCTCCTTGGCGATACATCATGAGTCCTGTGATGAATGCCAGCGACCCAATGAACATGAGAATCTGTCCCATGAGCGTGGGGACTCTCAAGAACCAACAGATAGACGTAGACGCTCCCCCCAAAAGGACCAGGAGGAGACCCAGTTGGATTGCGTTCACAGACCTAGTGCGCCCACTCAAAATCCCTTCTACTGTACCCAGGATTGGGTAATGGCGAGGTATTCTCGACCTAGACCCTCTCATCTTATGTTTCTCCGTATTCTCTAATACGGCTCTTCGGATCGGTCGAAGCTCGCCATCGCAAGGTGTGCTTCTCTAGCTCTCTTTATCGCACTATGCTTATATATAGATTCGCAGGTCGGAAGTCGGCGGCGCTTCCCTGCGGGGCCTTCTGTCA
>JAJISH010000251.1 GCA_022848825.1 Thermoplasmatota archaeon | reverse complement strand
CATCAGAACTGCAATGACCAGCAATGATATCGCGAGGGCGAGGAGTGCTACGAGAACCAACGCAATGTCTGACCCTGGGGAAGACTTGGGCTCGGTCGCAAGGGTCTCATCGGACCCGCTGAAACTGTCATCTTCTGTGAGAGGATCAATCAAAGGTGTCTCGACCTCGGCTTCCGTCTCATCCTCCTGATCGGGCAGAATGGGGTCCTCCGTCTCCGGAGTGCTTCCCTCAGCTGGCTCCTCGTCTGGGACAGGGTCCTCCGGATCCTCGGTCGGCGGCGACTCGGGCTCCTCGACGGGGACTTCCTCCTCGTCACCAACGGGCGGCTCCTCAACAGGCGTCGGGTCCTCAGGCTCGTCCTCGACCGGCGGTTGCTCCGGGTCCTCCACGGGGTCCTCCTCGCTCCCGCCCTGCTTCTTCTTGGGCTTCTTCCCGTGGCCCTTGCCCTTGCCGTTTCCTTTCTCCTCCTTCATGACGACCGTCGAATCGTGGCCGTTGGGACTCCAGTACTTCAGCTCTCCGTCAGCGTCCAGGCCGTAGGCATCGAAGTGGACCACAAAGATGTCCGACGGGTCCGGTCCGAGCGTCACATCGATGGTCAGGTTCGTGACGTTGCTGCCTGTTCCCTTCCCGTCGATCCAACCGACTCGGTAGGTGACCCAGATGCCATTGCCCGACGGAGGATAGACGCCATGGGAGCCCGCCGATACCTTATCCAAGTAGAACGGGTTGAAATCGGTCTGGTCGAAGTCCGCCAGCGTGTAGACGACCGCACCAGCGTCCCCGCCATCGACCGCTATCGTTTCCATGTCACTGCCGGTCGTGTTCCCTCGAACGGCGATGAGAACGTACACGTCGGTGGTCTCAGATGCCCTGTTCTCCACCGTCAGGTTGAGCTGGAACGTGCCGTTCGCCTCGTATTCGGCTCCGTATACCCAGCTCTCGTTTATCCAAGGGTCCGTGTGGTTTCCCTCGTACTCTCCGTTCTCGATTGACAGCCAAATGTGTCCGCCCTGCTCCTCAGCACTTGCACATGGGGTGGCAAAAGCTCCCCACAGAAGGACGACGCACGCCAGTATCGCTCCTACAAACCTCGCCTTCATGATCCCCCGCTCCAATCCAGTAGGATTCTCTGGATACTAATAGATTTCTGCTGGCACATCGCCCAGTCTCAGGCTCATCTCCTGGCCATGGACGCGGACAGATGGCGCTGCCGCTACCATTGGGCATTTGAAGGCGATCCCTTTGGGATATTGAGATGTCCGAAGGACCGGAAGCTCGGGAGGCCGGCCAAGCCCGACAAAGGATGGCTCCCGCTAATCTAGATGGAATCTCACCCAACACTAGAACGGAGATCAAAAAAGCCGTAACCGTTCAGGGGACTCCCCTATCCACAACTCGAGTGTGGAGCTTTATTGTATAACTGTTTTTCCGAACGAGAGCCTACCAAGAGCGACTTCCTCGACCCCGATCGCTATCGGAACGAGGGCGAGCTTTGTTGACAGTCAGGGTTCGACCCTTCATGTCCTTTCCATCAAGGCCCGTGATCGCCTTCTCGGCCTCATCATCGGTCGGCATCTCAACGAATCCGAATCCTCTCGACTGTCCGCTGAGCTTGTCGGTGATGATCTTGGCCGATGCGACCTCTCCGAAGGCTTGGAAAGCCTCCAGAAGTTCACTCTCGGTGACCTCACGCGGTAGATTTCCTACGTATATGTTCATTCTATTCCTCTTGCGTCTCCCGATACTGTCCAGGAGACGTCTCAGTCGCCTGCTAGTACAGGCATGGCATTTAAGCCTTTGGTCATGCTGGTTGGCTAATATTCTTCTCGCCGCGCCTGCAGTGACGCATGGCCCTAGGGCTCAATGGCTCAGCCGGTTCTTGTTCGGCGACATGCTTGCGCAGTGCTTCATACAAAGCGGTGTACCAGAATGCTTATAGGATTGGAGGTGGTTTGACGTCATGCCCGACTGCGATTCGGAGACGCTACATCCCGATTTGTCCTTCCGGTCCGTGGTCGGTCGTCCAGGACGGAAGACCCGCTGCTGTTTTTCTCCTGCATGCAGGGAGCCGTCCTGGGCGGGCACCTTTTCAGATGGTTGCTGGGCATATTGACGACATAGGGCCAGATCGCTCAAGGTCCTGGAACGGGCTCGGGTCTCCGGAACGGCCGACGTATCATAGCGAAAGAACAAGGACAAGCGTTTCCGTCCCGCCGTCATCGTCCGTCACCGTGAGAGTGATTGTATGTGTTCCCGATGTGGTGAAGCTGTACTGAACCGTGTCTGTGACCGTGATCGGGTTCACTTCAGGCGAGGGATACGGATCGGGTCCGATTCCGTCATTGTAGTACACGTTCTCTGTCGTATTGCCGTCTCCCCAGTCCCACGTGACTGTGAGGTCGTCGCTCCCCGCGTCGGACGCGGTCGCCATGAATGTGATGTTGTGTCCCAGGAAGTAGGGCGAGAAGTCGTCTATCTCCCATGTCCACGTGTCCTCGTGTCTCACGTTGAACGTGTGGTGTATCCTCTCCTCCCCGTCCTCGTAGTCGAGTATCACCCATGCGGGAGTGGCTCCCCATATCTGTCCGTTGATTGGGTCGTCCTCGGGCGTGTAGTATGCTACCGCCGAGTATGTCTTGGAGAAGTCTATCGAGAACTCGCCAAGATCGACCATCTGCTCGTTCGGACTTCCTGGGTAACGTGTGATGCTTGCGTATCCTACTTCGGTCCCGTCCTCGTACAGATGTATCTCGACATTGTGCCACTTCTCCCCCGCGATGCGGAAAGCGAAGGAGGCGTTGAGGTAGTATTGTAGTATGCTCTCTATCGTTGGAGCGACATTGCTGACCGTAACGACGGTCTGTTCGACCGTGACACCACCGTCATCGTCCATCACCGTCAGCGTGACGATGAAGTCGCCATTGTCCCCCCACACGTGGGTTGCGGTGTGAGTCGCGCCGAACGGATGGGTTCCCCAAGGACTCTCTGGCGGGTCATTGCCCATCCCGTCGTTGTAGAACGCCATCGCTTCCGTCGTGCTGTCTCCCCAATCCCAAAGCAGTGTGAGGTCGTCGCTTCCGGGATCTGTTGCCGTGGCCGTGAACCCGACCGGTGAGTTCTCGTCTCCCGCATATGGGCCGCCGATGTCGACAGATGGTTCGACGTTCACCACTTCTATCGTGAGCGTGGATGCCGTGGACCCTCCGTCATCGTCGGATACTGTTATCGTGACTTCGTACAACCCGTTATCTCCGTACGTGTGAGCGACCGTGTCCTCTACGGAGAACGGGAATGTCCCCCACGGGCTTGGATAGGG
>JAJISH010000250.1 GCA_022848825.1 Thermoplasmatota archaeon | reverse complement strand
AGATGAGCGATGTGGACACGACGCACTACCGGTGCCTCAATGTCGCACCGATCATAGACACAATCACTCTACAACCGTCGATGGTCGATGAGGGGCAATCGTTCTCCGTCCACGTGACCTTGCACGACCCTGGATGGCTTGACACACATACGGCCCTCCTTGACTGGAATGACGGTCAGACCAGTGCACCGGCAGTCAATGAAGAGAACCAGAAGCCTGATGCAACAGGCGACTTCGCGATTTCGCATGTCTACGGAGACGACTTCGCCCTCGGAATCCAGATCACGGTCGTGGACGATGACCGGGGCTCGGATACGGTGGATGTGCCTCTGGTGGTGCAGAACGTAGATCCGACGGTTGGTAACTTCGCCTATTCTGTCACGGTGCTCGAGCCCAGGACGCAGGGATACTGGAACCATCAGTGCACCGTGATCGATCCTTACGGCGACCACGCGGGCATTACGGACGACCTGATACTCATCATAAGCTCGAATTCCGCCCTCTTCGCGTACGTCAGTACGGGGGACGATGTCTGCACGGTGCTCGAATGGGCGTCCGAGGAGGAGATTTACTACCGGGCCCAGGGTCAGTTGATGGCCCTGTGGTTGAACACAGCGTCCGGAAAGCTGAACTTCACGACGCGAGTGAAGCTCCCGGGTCAGAACGAGACGAACCTCGGGGACATCCTTGCGTGGGCGGAAAACGTCCTCCTGAGCTCGACGAACGAGAGCGAGTGGGAGGATGTGAAGACGGTGGCTGACGAGATCAACAACGGGAATTACATTGCGATTGGCGAGATCCTCATTTCAGGTGACGTTCACGATCCTGGAAGCGACGACATAGTCGTCTCCGTCGACTGGGGAGATGGATCGAGCGACGCTGACACATACTTCAATGATGGTTTGGCGCCAGACCCGCCGAACAGCCCGTACGGCAACTACCCGTTCGAAGTGCACATGAGCGCCCGCCACTCCTACTGGTCCGAGGGATCGTACAGTTTGATCATCACGGTCGCGGACGATGACGGCGGTGAGACGCTCATAAACGTCACGGTGGACGTCTACGCACCCTAGCCTCGCGGAATGGCCGTTAGGTTTTTAATGCGTGTTGCCAATCTGATTTCGGAAGTTTATGGTCAAGAGGGGAGAGTGGCTCACTCGAAATGGCCTGACCGCCAAGGAGAAGATAGTGCTTCATCTGAGGGAGACCCCTCAGCCGAGAGATCTCCTGGACGTGCATGCAGGACTGACACAGGAGGGCATCGGGAGCTCCACGGGCATCCGTGTCAATCACGTCTCGAGGGCGGTCTCCCAACTGAAGAATGAGAACCTGGTCACCGAGGCCATGGGAAGAGTGAGAGGACAGCTGAGGAAGCGAAAGGTCTACGGCTACACGGAGGACGGATACAGTCTGGCCGAGCGAGTTAGGAATGAGGTCCTGAAGAAGAAGGTGAAGATACGGAAGGACGATGACTCCATCACGGAAGTGTCTCTCCACAACATCGGCAAGCACGTCGGGGTTCGTCACACGCTCACGGAAGTCATCAGCAAGATGGATGACAGCGGCATAGTGGACATGAAGGACCTAGAGATGAGACCTTCCGAGAGGAAGGAGAGGTTCTTGTCCTTTGCGGAGGGTCTTGTTCTCACAGAACCGTTCTATGGAAGGAAGAAGGAGATGGAGGAGATTGATGACTGGGCGAAGGCGTCCGAGAGCAAGATACTGGCTATCCGCGGAGCTGAGGGGATGGGCAAGTCATCGCTTGCGGCTCGTTTCTATGCCGCGTCCAAGAACCGAACGAACCTGTTCTGGTACTCCTTCAGGCAGTGGGACACGCCCGAGACGCTTCTGGGCGCTCTCTCTTCGTTCCTCGGGCAACTGGGAAAACCCGGCTTGGGCGACTATCTTGCTGGCGGGGCAAGAGACTTGAGGAGTGCTTTGGGCGCGCTCGCAACGAGGCTCAAGGACACACCTGCCATGCTGTTCTTCGATGATATTGCCGAGATGTCCCCCGAACTGGCAACGGTGTTCTACCATGTCCTCGAGGTCGTCGAGAGGAGCTCGGATGCAAGAACGGTAGTGGTCTCCGACAACGGGGACATACCGAAGGAAAGGGAGCTCCTTGCGAGGGGGGCGCTCTACGAGATCGTCCTTGATGGACTCGACAAGGGGAGCTGCAGGAAGCTCCTCACAAGGAAGGTCGAGAAGAAGCAGTTCGAGAGGATCTTCCGATTGACGGAGGGGCATCCGCTGTCGTTCAAGCTGATTTCGACAAAGGGCCTGGAAGGGCTCGAGAAGAAGAAGGACTACACGCCTGAGGAGCTCGCCGTGATAAGGTACATGAAGCTCTTCGAGGAGCCCTAGATCACCTGAGAGACCTGGAACCGGTCCTGCTTGTACTCTAGCGTGAAGAACCCTGTGTTGTGGTTCACTCCCCTGAGCTTCACGACCCTTACCCGCCGGTAGACGTCGATATCTCCGACCTTCTCCATGATCACGTGAATGATCCCGTCAGCGAGATAGTCCTCGTCGTGGACCTCGCCCATCTGAGGCGATGTCTCTGTGATGACCAGCGTGGTCAGCCCTAGATCCCTGAGCCACTCGAAGAAGTGGAAGAGCTGAATCCTCCTGTCCTTGAGCTTCGAGATGATCTCGAGGATGGGCAGAGAGTCTATTGCGAGGAGTTCGTACTTCTCAGTCTCTCTCATGTCTTCGAGGATCTTCTTCAGAACCTCCAACCAGGGGCGCTCCGTCTCCCTGCCGAACCTGGGCCTTCCCCTGACCTCGTCGATCCCTTTTCTTATCCTGGACAGGTCCTGTACCCTGAGAGTGTCCGTGACCGTCTTTGGATCCATGTTCAGACGCGACATCTGGAACTCCAAACTCTTCCTGCTCTGTTCGAGCGTGAAGTACATGCCACGAATCTTCTTCTTGGCGGCGTTGTGGTAGAGCATGCTGTACGCCAAGCTCGACTTCATGGTCCCTGGAGGACCCGCGATAAGAACAACATGGCCCTGGGGGATGCCCCCTTCGATCTCCTCATCGAGGCCTTTCACGAAGGTTCTGTAGGATTTCATGCCTTCCATCAGCTAATCGTGTGCGAATATTAAACCCTTCACTCTATTAGCTCCAGGTCGCGGGTCAGCAACGCCTGCCTGGATTCCTCCAGCGCGGCCAAGTTGAAGGGGATGAGGAGCTTGGACCCGGCTACGGAAATCGTATCCTTCAAGGTCTGAACGAACTTGATGACCTTGGAGAAGTCGTTCTGGACGATGAGGTACTCGAGGCCATCGAGCATCATGATCGTATCCTTGCCCTCTTCCTTCTTGAGAAACCTCTGCGCCTCAAGGACTATCGCGCCCAGGTTCGTGGGGCTTATGTTGGCCCGCCTGGAGTCTCGTGAGAGCCACAGAATCGGGGAATCTGCGACGTAGTATTTTTCGGAGACCTCGTCGGGATACGTTCTCGTGACGCACAGTCCGCTGGCTCCGTCCTTGATATCATTCGAGAATATGCCGAAGGCCAGGTCGGGTTTCTCCCCCGCGACGAGATAGCTCGTGCCCTTCTTGAGAGTATAGTCAGAGGGCTTTCGGACCTTCTCTTCGAGGGCGGGTTCCTCTTCCTCCTTTCCCCTCCTTCGGACTAGGATGGCGGCAGCGACCACAGTCCCGATGATGATCAAGAGAATCATTAGGAGAAATGGATCGAGAACCTCCTCCCATATGTCTTGAATGGTTTCTGTAGCGAGGAAAACCTCCAGACGGGATATGGACATATTGACGGTCCTCTCGGGCTCCACGACATCGTATCCATCCTTTCTGACCTTGATCGTTATGCTGTGATTCGTTGGCGTGTCGGCTCCGTCGAATATCCTGTCAGTAACGGGGATCCATCTAATCCGGCCGCTCGAAGGTGTCCTCGAAGAGAAGACACTGGAGCCATCATCCAGGATTTCCACAAAGGCGTTCCCGATTGGATCCCCGGTGCCCTCGTCTGCAACCTGCACATCCAGGAAGTACTTCACGGTGAGCCGCGAAGCTGGAAGCACCTGGACCTT
>JAJISH010000025.1 GCA_022848825.1 Thermoplasmatota archaeon | reverse complement strand
AAAGCGAATCGCGGAAAGGATATTCGACTTGCCAGTATTGTTTGGGCCGAAGAACGTGGTTACTTGTCCAAACTCCCCCAATTCCAAAGATTCTATGCTTCTGAAGTTCTTGACTTTGAGATACGACAACTGCATGTTGTCCCCCCAGGGAAGAATGCTGCGACACTGGTTTAAACCTTTTCTTATGTCGGTCTTGTGCGCAGAGATGAGGCCTTGGGATTGGCGTAGAGCTCCTCGAGAATCCGATTCCTCTTGGACTTGCCCGTGCCTATTCCCCTCTCGAGGACCGTCTTGAGGTTCTGCACCAGGGTCTGGATGTCGACTACAGACCCGCATCTTATACAAGAACCTACCTGTGGCCTCGAATTGTGCTAGTCACTGCTCCCTTTGCTGAGTGGTAGAGGAATACGTTTAGACCCTGTTTGGATTCCTCAACACGTAGGTCAAAGGCTCTTCAAGACGTTCGATTACCAGATTCTGGGCGACGGGTCTCGGGCCATAGACCTTCCTGATCCACCCTATGTGACCGGGCAGTAATCTGATTCGTGGCAATCTGGTGATGGTCTGAGCCGAGTATGATATGGGGCTTTCGCCAACATGTCTGAAGGAGCCATCATCTTCTTCGATGAGTAGTTGAATCCTCTTGAGATCGCGGTCCACTATTTCCTGAAAGAACCACTCGTCCTCTCTACGTACATTCAGGGGACTCTCCGGGAACTTGAGCATACTCAGGACGATCGGTCTATGGATTCTAGGTCGCATTGTGGAAACATGGATATCGCACCTAAAAGGGTTTTGGACCGTTGGAAATGAACGTACTTGTCTCCGTGCCGTTCACCAATGAGAACGACGACATTGTATGAGCGAAAAGCCTGTTGCTTCACAACAAGCCATCGCAGCCAGAAGAATCTCGACTCGGTGAAGAGCGCTATGGCACCGGTCCAATACGACCTTTCTCGATGTAGATCCTCTTCCCGTCCTCGTAGAAAAGAATGAAGTCTCCTTCCTCGACTTTCCCAAGCCTCTCCCTTACCTTCTTGGGAACGGCTATCTGCTTTCTCTGTGTGACCTTTGCTTGGGCGAAGTGCCTCTTTGGCATCGGATGTGGATTGTCTGTCATGCATAAATAACGAATACAATCTAACATGATAACAAGAAAAGATGATATATGCTGAAGGTCATGGAAGTCTCGAGGGATAGGTCGGTATGAAGAAAGACCCATACATGATGTCCATTGCGAAGTACGAGGCGAGAGTCAAGGAGATGAAGAAGGAGGAGGACTTCTCCTTTGTCGCGATGACCTTGGGGTCGCTTGTCGCCTTGCTCTTCATCATAATCCTGGTCCTCTCGGGCGGGAGTATGCATCCAGGCGGATGGCTGATGATCGTCATTGGCATCGCTCTGGCCTCCGGCGGGGCGGTGGGTTATCGCCTCCTCAGAAAGGAAAGGAAGGGGCTGGAGGAGTGGAGGTCGTGGGAATCCGAGACTCAGGCAGCCCTGGGTGAGACCAGCAAACGTGACTTCGAATAGCACGAGTCGAAACCCTCAGGGTCTCGGCCTGAGGTCTTTGGGGTCCCTGGAGATGAACTCGATGTCTCCATCCACGATATCGAGGAATCCAACCTCCTGGAGGAAGTCGACGTCGTCCTCTATCTCCATGCATTTGTGTCTCACGTTCGAAATGGAGCGAGAGATGGAGGACATCTTGACTCCCAGCTCATCGGCGATCTCCATTACCTTCCTTCCCCCTTTGAGGAGCCGGAGGATCTGCCTTTCTCGACCTGTTATGAATCCCATGGATTCGATACTGGAAATGGTGTATATTAACTCTATGAGGGCATTCGAATCATATAGGCTATATGCGTGCATATTACTCATATGCGTTAATCTCAGCTCGCTGCCGCTATCGCGTGGCAAGCAAGTGTTCGCATGTGAAATCTTGTGGAAACCGAGAAGAACCTTCAGTAGACGAGTTCGATACGCACTTCCTTCTTGTCGAATCCGGAGAGATCGCCATTGTGAATAGCCGACTCGATAGCATCACGATAGCAAATGCGATAGCAAGCTGAATAGCGGGCTACCGCTATTCTCTCTGGCCCTGCGACTAATAGCTCGCTTTACGAGGGAAGTGTCCGGTGTCCTTGCTAGAGGTCCTGATGCTATTAGGGGAGACCGGTGTCCTTGCAGCAGGTCCTACCGCTATTACACGGTATAAAGCACGATAGCAGGCACCCACAGCACGGCTCAGGAACAGGAGGATGCTGCCCTACCGCTATCCTCAACCACGACCTCGCTGTCAGGCCGCACCGTTTCCTGCAACGATCCGCATTGACAGACAAAGAGACGCTAGCGCAAGCTGACCCACTAGCTGTGCCGATGATACATCCCCAGACCTTCTAGATAGCCCCTCAGAGCTATCAGGAGGAACGGATCGACTATTCCCCCGCGACAGAAGCTGCGAAGAGTAGCGAAGGGGCAGAAGCGACAGGTTGAGTCTCCAAGCTTCCTATTGCTCGTCAAGGAGCCCGTGATATCCTCCAGCACCGTTTCTTGTTCTTCCTCCCGCTTTTCGAAGTAGCCTCAAACGTCTCTGCATCGAAGCAGCTATCGACACTCTCGCAGATTAGCCCCTGCGGGACGGAGGAATGGGCCTCGACGCGACGCGAGAATGAGGGGCGGCCCCCTACACCACGTTACAGGTTGTGGC
>JAJISH010000249.1 GCA_022848825.1 Thermoplasmatota archaeon | reverse complement strand
TTGTCAGTGTTAACGCAGAGGCTAATGTGTCCTCCAGTTCCTATTCTCTCAAACACTTTTCGAGCCAGTTGCTTGCCAGTTCCTTCTCCCATTTCAGCAACATTGATTTGGACCATGTAATATGAGACTCCGTCACGAAGGTCCTCCATGATGACAAAACCCTTGATTTCAGAGTCGTCTTCAGCAACGTAGCAGAAGAAGGCATCAGAGCACTCCAAGAGTCTGAACTTGTCTTCCCTCCTTCGTGAGCCTCTTCCATTCATTCTCCCAAGTATCTGCTCCAGGTCCTCAGGCTTGTATTCTCGTATCTTCACGCTTGAGAGAAGAATCGCAGCACTTAAATCCCTTACTGTACGGGAACGGGTTCTGGCCTGCAACCCAATGTCGCACATCGTAAGGGAGTGCGACGTTGTTGGACGCTTGTGGCTTGTGCGGGAGGTCGCAGTCTATGCTCACCATAAGTGACACCTACCAAGTGGGGTTCTTGCATCATACAAAAAGGGGTACCAATCAACTTTTATGGTTGCGGATGCAAGGAATCATCTGTGTCGCTTCAGTACAGACATGTCGATGAGGACTGTCCATGAAGAGACTCATCTGGAAGAGGGAGATTGCGGTCTTTCTTCTCATCTCTCTCGCAATATGGGCCGTCCTGTTTGCTTTCTTCCTCGGATTGTTCTTGATCGCTGAATATCGTCTACACAGTGATTGGACGGCATCGCAGATACTGAAGGAGAAATGGGGCTTCTCTCTTATCCTCTCGATTCTGTTCTCTCTGCAGGCATGGGCAATTGGCGTCCATGATGTGATTGAGAATTATCTGGAGCGAAAGAATGTCCTTAGGGTCTTGGGTCTCGTGGAGGAATAGGGTGCATCAATCCAAGTTCACGAACATAGTGGTGAGACGCTGAATTGGGTCAACTCAGCTTTGGAACTATGCGTAACCGAATTGCCAGGTTCTGTCGAAGAATGAGAAGGAGTGCGACGCATCGAACCCTGAAATGCCGGGTCCCTCCAGGGCGAATCCGCTGGGTCGAGAGAGAACAGAAATGCGTTATCCAAGGTCGATCCGTGTAGAATCTCACCTCCCACCTACTATCGCAGAGACTCACTGCGATGACTTCTGGTCAGGTCCCGACTCAGACCTTTCTTCAATCGCCGAGCTTCGGACGCCTCCCCCAAAGAAGTAGTTGAGGATGAGGCCAAATGCCATGAAGAGAATGCACATGGCTCCAATCGCCCAGATGTATATGTAGAAACTTGCACTGTATATGAACAAGAAGTCCCTCCAATCAAGAATGGCCCCGCCAAACGAAGCCCCGATGACATGAGGGAGATTAGGATCTTGACTTATGAAATACAAGAAGAGGATTCCCTTCAGCACATAATACAGAACTGGTATCCAGAGACACCGCACGAATAGTCTCATGGACTCATCGTATCCAATAAGGAACCCGAGAACGAAGTACGCTGGCGCGAGGACCGCCAGGTACTGCCAAAGATTGTTGATCAAGTAGCGCAGGTGCCAGCTCTTGAAGAAGTCCATTAGCGGATTATGGAAATCGAGAAGGAGCATCAGAGCGCTGAGGCCCAGAATGAGGAATAGAATGGCCAGTCTGCTCTCGAGCAACCTGCCGAGTCTCATTGAAGCAAAATGAGGCTTGCTGTAGAAGAACTCTTTTGTACACCTTTTTGTGAAACCTGGTACCAAACGCCTGGAAGTCGGTCCTCTGGACTTGCCAACGATGCTGACCTTCCTACCCACGGGTTACCAGAAACACGGGATGGGAACGAGGGCAGAGTTGACGGAAAGCAAGTGACGGCAATCGTGTCTCACTTCATAGGGAAGTACGACATTCTACATTCCAGATTGTGAGAGAGATAGAATTCGTTGAGTTGACCAGAAATTACTTAAGCCCTCACTGCGCAGGAATCAATGAGAGTGGAGGTGTGCGTGTGTCAGAAAAAGGAGAGATACCCACCACAATGATATTGGTATCGGTACTCGTTCTTGTGTTGGCGTCATTGCCACCGATGAGCCAACACGGGCGAGCAGCCATACCAGTACCTCACAACCAATATGGACATGCGCAGGACATCGGCGGGGTGAATTTCACTGATGGGTCATTCATGTCTTCATGGATTGACGGTGTGATGTACGGATGGAACTGGACCTTCACCGATATGCTCGATCCCGACATTCTCAACAGAACAAGCAAGATCGACATCGACACTGCCGGGAACCAGGTAACGAAACCTGGTGACCCCGACACCCCATGGGTGAAGGAGGGCGGTGACCACGGCGTGGACGACATCATGTACGTTTGGGGAGATATGACTGGTACGACCGTTGCACTGGGCTCACCGACGACGATCTTCGAGCAGACGGATGTGTGGGAGACGATCGGCGACTTCTACAGCAACCTGATAATCGCCCCGACGCAGCCGCCCGCGTTGCCGAAGATCAACAACATCGTGACACTGCCTGGCGACGCAGGAACGCAGTACATCTACATCTTCGGTCCGCCGGGAACGTCCATGGACGAGTTCTATCTGGAGAAGAACGACGGCGTGCTCCACAACGTGGCGACGCAGATCTTCCTGTCCGGGACGATATCCGAGACGATGTACTTCTACGTCGACCTCGGAGTGACGGACTATCTCAGCCCCCTGGGTGATGAGCTGAAGCTCGTCTGGGAGAACCCAGGCGGTCCAGGAACCCCCTTCGGTGGGATGGACGTCGTTGTGGACAGGGTTGAGTACAACGCCACAGCCGGCGGCACGCACTTCGGTGAGCCGGACAACACGATAATGCTCGATGCGGTTCCGCCCGGGCCTACGTTTGACATTCACAGGACGCCCATGCCTGGGTTTGACACGAATGATTGCCTCAATGATTTCATCGGCGGTTCGGAAATGGGCAGATCTCCCAATCCTCCATATCCATTGAGCGTGGAGGGTCTCCAGGCGACGGGTCCGGGACAGACGATTGACGATGTGTCCAACATGGTCAACCCGCTCCTTGGTTGGACGCACAATGATCCTGACACGCCACCGAGTCCGCAGTTCGGCTACCGACTCGAGATTGCCACAGACCCGGCCTTCGCCGCGGTGATCTGGTCGAGCTATCAGACCGCCAGCAGTGCAAGCACGGAGGTCTATTCAGGTCCAGCTTTCTCACCTGGTGTCTGCTACCACTACCGGGCAAGAACG
>JAJISH010000248.1 GCA_022848825.1 Thermoplasmatota archaeon | reverse complement strand
TGAAGGTCCATATCAGAAGGGTCGTGTCGATTCCGACCAGCCCGAGCGCCATCACGATAGCTATGAAGATCACCAGCCACCTGATCAGAGTCGCTGTCGTCTCTGCCGTTAGCGGGACATCAGCCTCCTTCATGGGCATCTCGACCTTCTGTGACAGCCAAGTTCCCAGCCAGAGGCCGCCCAGGGCAATGAGGACGGCTCCGAAGACCTTCGGTAGATACTCGACGATCAGCGTGACGAACGCAGCGATGTTCGGCAAATTCATGTATTCCAATGTCATGGCAACGAAGAAAAGGAACACGAACCAGAAGATCAGCAGACCCAATATGTCCGGTAGTCCTCGGAATCCTATGCTCCTGACGGTCTCCACAAGTCCTGTGTCTCTGAAGAAGTCGTCGAATCTCAGCTTGTAGAGCATCTTGACCACAAGCCACTTCACGATCTTGGACACGATGTATCCAAGGATTATGATGGCTATGGCCAAGAGGAGAAAGACGACGACGAACTCCCACAACCACTTCATCCCGTTCCAAGTCCACTCTATTATTTCAGCAAATATGTCAGCCAATTTCCCACCTCCTCAAAGGTGCATCCCGAGATGCTCGTCGATAGCATTACCAGTCTTATAAATGTATCTGAGAGCGGGGATGAACGCCTATTCGGAGAGGACAATGGCACCTCGCGGGCACTCCTCCGCGCACACCGCGCACCCCTTGCATTTCTCGTCGTCAAGAAAGGCCTTGGCCGCGACGATTCTTATCGCGCCTTTTGGGCAAACCTTGGCGCAGAAGCCGCATCCGCCAAAACAGAGCTCCTCGATTACCTTGGCCTTCATGATATCCACCTGACATCGGCTAGCTGCTTCCGGAACCCTCCCTCTCGCGCTTGAGCTCTCTTCGCCTCTCCCTCAAATCCTGGATCTCTTCCTCTGTCTCCTCGATTGTCATGAGCATTTCCCGTTTCACCGAGTGAGCGGGGAGGTTGAGCCTCAGCTCCCTCAGTTTCATGGTAAGCTCTCTGATCCTCTGATTAATATCTTCAACCTCACCCAATAACCTCATTATGGGCAACCCTTCAGATATAACTTATGCAGTCGCGTTCCGTGAGCTTGAAGAAGACCCTTCGCCTTTTTGCGGGACAGGCACGGTGTCGATTTGTCGGGATGGTTGGAGGCTCAGCAGGAGTCTGATGAGGCAGTGTGGCGAATGCGCTACTGAAGCGGAACATGCTATCGGATCAAGTCCTACTCAACGATATTCAGCAAACCCACTGGGTCCTCGATTCCGTAGCCAGCGTAATGGAGCATCGCGTTGACCCTGATCATATAGCGTCCAGGAGCAAGGGGGCCCACCGGGCGGACCGCTGAATTATACCCACGCAGTGGGATTGGTACAGGGCTTCCTGCGTCGAGAATCCAAGCGTAGCGTGCTGCCACCCATTCGGCTTCATGAAATATCTCCCCTTCTGGCATGAGGGTCAGGCCAATTGCGTAGGGTGGCCCTGGTCGCGATATCATTGGAGGGTTCGGAGGCGGGTACACCATCTCGTCTGAGTCGGGCCCGCTTACTGCGAGATCCATCATTGGTCCTTCATGGGCGACGAAGGAGAGATCGATGGGTAACTTTCCGAGGCTTCTAAGAGAGAGGCAGACACTGACTTCTTCCCAAGACTTCACTCGACTGGGGTCGACTATAACCCTCGCCTCTAGGACTCCCCTCAGATCTCGAAGCTCAAGCTTCCTGTCAGTCTCAAACGATCGGTCATACAGGATATCTCTAAGGGTAGTTCTTGCTGAGACTTTCTTCATCGACATGGTCAGACCTTTTGAACGGCTAATGGAGACTCGATATCTCACATCTCCCCTTCAATGTATGGACCGATTCCGGTATCGTCGCTCGATCGTCTCCTGTGTACTCCGGTGAGGTTTCCATCCCATTCTTCGTCAATCCTCGTGGACGTCCATTGCCTCTGACTGGTATTTGGCCTCTCATGATCATTGTGACCTGATTGCGATCTGAACGCTCCTACCTTGCCACGTCTCCTGGTCCAGTCGCGATTCTTGGTGGCTTCAGAAGTGGAGGATGGAATGCCCTGCCCAACCACTCCCGCCAGACTTTATATAATTCCATCACAATCTTCTGTCGAGGTTGCGACAATCGGGAATCCAATCCACTGATGGCAAACCCGAAGGGCTCATGGTCTAGCGGTTATGACGTCTCTCTCACACAGAGAAGGTCGCCGGTTCGAATCCGGCTGAGCCCATACTGATATCGGTTCGAAACGCTCAAATAGGAGCACTTCGATTACGTCCCATGACGAAAAAGTCAAGGGGACTGCGTTACAAGGCATTGCTCGAGGATGCGGAAGTCCGCAGGTGGTATGACAACAACGCCAGGGGTTCTGTCGTAACAGCTGATGTCTACCTCAGGCGTCTCGGGAACTTCTGTGAGAGACAAGAGACGACTCCCAAGGATCTCGCTGGAAAGAGCGAAAAGGAACTCTATGCAATTCTGCTGGACTACGTCAGCGAACTTGAGGGAGAGGGGAAGGCGGGTTCCTACATCGGTTCGATAATGCGAGCGCTCAAGTCGTGGCTCACGCACAATGACAAGGTCCTCACGAAGAAGATAAAGATCAGAGGCGGAAGCATATTTCCAACGTTGAAGGATGAAAGAGTCCCAACACCCCAAGAACTGAAGAAGATCCTCCTATCGGGAGACAAGAAGAGTAGAGTTGCTTGCGTTCTAGTGGCTCACTCGGGACTGAGGCTCCAGTCATTGGGGGCATATCTGG
>JAJISH010000247.1 GCA_022848825.1 Thermoplasmatota archaeon | reverse complement strand
CGACGGGACTGGTGCCCCAGCACGATTCACCCGAGATATGCAGGCTGCTGAACCTCTCGCTGTCGGGGGACGGCTTCTTCATGGAGGCGCATCCGAAGCTTCGCCCCATCGATACGTTCACGGACGGCGTCTTCCTGGCGGGCTGCTGCCAGGGGCCGAAGGACATAGCCGACTCGATGGCGCAGGCGTCCGGGGCCGCAGCCAGAGCGTGCGGGATACTCTCCAAGATGGCCCTCACGCTCGGAGTGGAGACCGCCTTCTCGGACGAGACGTGCATCGGCTGCGGGACCTGCGTGGTGGTCTGCCAGTTCGGCGCGATAACGCTGGAGGAGATCGACGGAGAGCTGCGCGCTGTCGTGAACGAAGCCCTCTGCAAGGGCTGCGGGACGTGCATAGCCGCCTGCCCGTCGGGTGCGATGCAGCAGCGTCATTACACGGACGAGCAGATACTGGCGATGATACAGGCCGTGGCGGGAGGTGGCGCGTGACATTCGAGCCCAACATCCTCGCCTTCTGCTGTAACTGGTGCTCGTACGCCGCCGCAGATTTGGCGGGGATCGGGAGAATGGACCAGCCCACGAACATCAAGATCGTGCGCGTCATGTGCTCCGGGCGGGTGAAGCCCGAGTTCGTCATCAAGGCCCTCTCGGACGGCGTGGACGGTGTGCTGATCCTCGGCTGCCACATAGGCGACTGCCACTACGTGACCGGGAACCACAGGACGATGAAGCGCTTCCAGGTCCTCGAGAGACTGCTGGAGCACATAGGGATAGACCCGCGAAGGATACGCCTGGACTGGGCGTCCGCGGCGGAGGCGGAGCCGTTCTCGAACATGATCAGGGAGTTCACGGAGCAGATACGTGAGCTCGGACCGAATCCGTATGCTGGTTCTTATGCTTGAAGACATCCGCAAGCTGGTGAAGAGGACCCTGGACGGGGGCAAGGTGGACGGAGTCCTCGCCCTCTGGCGGGAGAACGGGCGCGTGGGCCCGCATCTCTTCGTGAAGGGCGACGACGTCTCCACGCTGGAGATAGACCCGAAGTACAACCTCGCGGCTGTGGCCATCCTTGCGCTGGCGTCGGGAGCGAAGAAGATCGCGCTCATCGGGAGGGGATGCGACGAACGAGCGCTGGTGGAGCTGTTCAAGCGGTATCAGATTGATGAGGATGCGATCGAGTTCATAGGCATGGCGTGCAGCGCGGAGCAGGCGCAGGCGTGCGAGTGCGACATCCCCTACCCGACGAAGATCCAGTTCGGCGAGAAGGTCGACGGTGTAGTGCCTAACGAGCTGAAGAATGTCGATGACATGAGCCTGGACGAGCGGTTCGCCTATTGGCGGGACGTGTTCGCGAAGTGCATCAAGTGCTACGGCTGCAAGAACGCCTGCCCGGTGTGCGTGTGCCAGGACTGCGTGCTCGAGGACCCGATGTGGGTGAAGAAGGGCGAGATACCGCCGGAGTTCCCGATGTTCCATCTGATCCGGGCGTATCACATGGCGGACAGGTGCGTGCAATGCCACGAGTGCGAGGAGGCCTGCCCGATGGATATCCCTCTTACACTCTTGTACAGGCAGCTGAGGCAGGACATGAAGGACCTGTTCGACTACCTGCCCGGGGCGAGCGATGCGAAGCCGCCGCTGACGACCGTGCTGGAGGACGAGAAGCTGGAGGAGGGGGCATGAGCTACGAGAGCGTGCTGACGACCTGCCCGTACTGCGGGTGCGGCTGCCAGTTCTACCTGCAAGTGGTCAACGGGAACATCGTCGGAGTGGTGCCAGACAAGACGCACCCGATAGCCGAGGGCGCGCTCTGCATCAAGGGCTGGAACGCGCACGTGTTCGTGCAGCGCGAGGACCGGCTGCATAAGCCCCTGATCAAGGAGAACGGCGAGTTCCGCGAAGCCGAGTGGGACGAGGCGCTGGACCTGGTGGCGGAGAAGCTCGGCGAGATCAAGGAGAAGCACGGGCCCGATGCCCTTGCGACGCTCTGCAGCGCGAAGTGCACGAACGAGGAGAACTACCTGTTGCAGAAGCTGACGCGCGCGACGATAGGCACGAACAACGTCGACCACTGCGCCCGCCTGTGCCACGCGTCGACCGTGACGGGGCTCGCGCACGCGTTCGGAAGCGGGGCGATGACGAACAGCGTCCCGGAGATCGACGATTCTGATGTTATTCTCATTACTGGCTCGAACACGATAGAGCAGCACCCGCTCATAGGGTCTAGGATGGTGAAGGCCCGCGAGAGGGGTGCGAAGATCATCCTCATCGACCCGCGAAGGGTCCCGATGCGCCTGTTCTCCGACCTGTACCTGCAGTTCATCCCCGGGACGGACGTCGCCTGGCTGAACGGCATGATGCACGTCATCCTGAAGGAGAAGCTGCACGACAAGAAGTACATCAAGGAGCGCACGGAGGGCTTCGAGGCCTTCGAGAAAGTGGTGAAGAAGTACGATCCGAAGACCGTGGAGAAGATCTGCGGGATTCCCGCCAATCTGCTGGAGGAAGCCGCAAGAATGTTCGCGAAGGCCGAGCGGGGCTCGATATTCTATTCAATGGGCATAACCCAGCACATCACGGGAACGGACAATGTGAAGTCCGTTGCGAACCTGGCGATGCTGACGGGAAACGTCGGAAAGCGTGCGGCGGGAGTGAACCCGCTCAGAGGGCAGAACAACGTGCAGGGCGCGTGTGATATGGGCGCGTTGCCCAACGTGTATCCAGGGTATCAGGCCGTCGCGAACGAGGACGCCGCAAAGAAGTTCGAGAAGGCCTGGGGGACGAAGCTCTCGCGGGAGCCCGGGCTGACGATCGTGGAGATCTCGAATGCCGCCAGAAAGGGCGATGTGAAGGGCATGTACATCGTGGGCGAGAACCCGATGATCAGCGACCCGGACATCGAGCACGTGAGGCAGGGGCTGGAGGCCCTTGACTTCCTCGTGGTGCAGGACATCTTCATGACCGAGACGGCAGCGCTGGCGGACGTGGTGCTTCCCGCCTCGAGCTACGCGGAGAAGGAGGGAACCTTCACCGCGACGGACAGACGCGTCCAGCGGGTGCGCAAGGCCATAGAGCCTGTCGGCGAATCCCGCGAGGACTGGAAGATCGTAATCGACATCGCCAAGCGCCTTGGCGGGAAGGGGTGCGACTTCGAGTCGCCCGCCGAGATCATGGACGAGCTCGCATCGCTCGCACCGATATATGGCGGGGTCTCCTTCGACCGCCTGGACGCCGGGGAGGACCTGCTGTGGCCCGTGAAGGAGCCTGGTCATGCGGGGACGGAGTTCCTGCACGAGGGACAGTTCACCCGCGGGAAGGGAGTCTTCTCGCCGATAGAGTTCAGGGAGGCGGACGAGCTTCCCGACAAGGAGTACCCGTACATCCTGACGACGGGTCGGCTAATGTTCCAGTACCACACGGGTACGATGACGCGAAGAACGCCCGCCCTAGAGTCGGAGAGCCCGAACCCGTTCGTGGAAGTGAACCCCGAGGACGCGAAGGAGCTGGGCATCAAGAACGGGGACTGGCTGGAGGTGTCGAGCCGCAGGGGGAGCATAAAGATCCAATCTCGCGTCGCCAACATCGTTGGCAAGGGCGTGGTCTTCATCCCGTTCCACTACGCGGAGGCGGCCGCGAACGTGCTCACTAACCCCGCTCTGGACCCCGACTCGAAGATCCCGGAGCTGAAGGTCTGTGCGGTGGCCATGAAGCCGCTGCCAAAGTGACCTATGCCTCGGATCTCGGAGCCTCCGATCCCGCGATTCCCGGAGAGACCGAAAGCTCGCTGTCGAATCACAAGCTATTTCTCATATCGTTCCATCCGCTGTCATCCAAAGTGATTGCGGGATGCACTCTGGTAAGGTCAAATCGAAGAGGCGAAAGCTCGGCTTGGACGAGCTAGTGGCCATCGGGATCGGCGGCATGATAGGCAGCGGCATCTACTCGCTCCTAGGTGTGGCCGTCCGCATAGCCGGCGGGTATGCTTTTCTCGCCTTTCTCCTGGCAGGAGCAATCGCTCTCTTCAGCGGGTACTCGTTCGCCAAGCTGGGGAGGGCCAGCAAGACGGACGAGGGGGCCTTCAGGTACATCCTGATGGCGTCGGGCAGTCGGGCCTTCGCGGGCTTCAACGCGTGGATGATGGTCCTCGGATACATCGGCACCGTTGCCCTGTACGCCTACACTTTCGGCGCGTACTGCGCGTCCTTCTTCGAGGGCTATGCCAGCTATGCTGTCGCAAGGAGCGTGCTGGCCGTCGTCGTGATAGCGGTATTCGTCGTCGTGAACCTGATGAGGGTGGAATCCTTCGGAAGGTTCCAGCTGGTCCTCGTCTCCGCGGGAATAGGCATCCTGCTCATCTTCTGCGTCGTGGGGGCGATCCACCTCGGTGTGGGGAACTCGGTGACCATAGAGGGCACTGACCCGCTCCTGATCCCCATCTCGGCAGGCATCATATTCGTGGGATTCCAAGGGTTCGAGCTCGTGACGGCATCCGTGAGGGACGCGAGGTCGCCTGAGAGGAACATCTCGAGGGCGATCTACATCTCCATAGTCATCACCATCCTGCTGTACCTTCTCGGGACCATCGCGGCCACATCCGTCCTGACGCCCGCCGAGATTCTCAGGTTCGAGGAACGTGCGCTGGGAGAGGCGGCGGTGCCCATCCTAGGGGGATTCGGGTTCCTCCTCGTCGGCGTAGGCGCCCTCATCGCAGCGGCTGGAGCGATCAACGCGACCATATTCGGCACAGCTCGATTCGCCAAGGACGTGTCCAAGAAAGGCATCATGCCATCCGTCTTCTGCAGGACGAAGGCCGACAGGGGAACGCCGTACGCCGGAATACTCATGATCGGCTTCTTCTCCGCCGTTCTGACGCTGACCGGGAGCTTGGAGGTCATAGCCGCCTTTGCCAGCATAATCTTTCTCCTCCTCTACGGGTTCGTCTCCCTGGCGAATCTGAAGCTCAGACTGCAAACTGGAAGTCCCGCCTGGATTCCTCTTGTGGGCTCCGCGCTCTGCTTCTTCTCCCTTGCTGCCGTCGTGATCTACCTGGGTCTGAGAGGCCCGCAGACCCTCCTGACCATCGGGATCATGTTCCTGGCACTTCTCGTTCTGTGGCTTGCCTATCAGAGGTTTGCGGGAATGTCCAAGGAAGGACGCGGGACTTGACCGTTCACGCGTGAAACGAGAACTGGAGTGAAAGGTTTATCAATATCCTTCTCCTAGTGCCGCGTGCAAGATGAGCTTAGGGCGTCTGAGGCAGCGGATCAGGGACACGAGCGAGATAACGGACCTCGCCTCAACATCGAGAAGGTATTTTGTGCTGGGAGCGTTCGATGGGACCCTCATCGTTCTCGGTGTCGTTCTGGGTGCATACGCTGCTGGCGTGGCCTCGGAGCACATGGAGATAATACTCTTCGCGGGGCTGTCGGCGGCAGTGGCTCTCTCTGTCTCCAGCGCTGTCGGGGCCTATGAGGCAGAGCGCGTGGAGAAGCTCCTCTCGAGGGCAAGCATCGAAAGGGCGCTTCTGACCGATGTGAGCGAGGAACAAGCCGAGGTCTTCAGGTTCGCCACCCTGCTCAGTGCCCTCGTTCACGCGTCCGCCCCGCTGATCGCAGCGACGGTTCCTCTTATTCCTTTCGTCATAATCCCAGACCTGGGGATGGCTGTTCTCACTTCCGTCGTGATGACTCTGAGCGTGCTCTTCATCTTGGGCGCATACTTGGGCAACCTGGTGAAGGAAAGGGTGTTCATGACGGGGATGAGGTTCGTTCTCGCAGGTCTGGCGACGGCTGTCATCCTGTTCGCCATCGGGATGGCCAACTGACGGGCTCAGCACGCACATGCAAGGCCTCCTGGTCCTGCCCTGCACGGTACCTTTAAAGTCGCTGAAGGAATAGCCTTCTGAATGGCGTTCCGCCGACTCCGGTACGAGGGAATGAACCTGGGCACCCAGCGCATCGAGAACCTCACGGACGGAATGTTCGCGATAATCATGACCATCTTGGTGCTGAATCTCTCATTGCCTGTCCTGACAGGATCCGG
>JAJISH010000246.1 GCA_022848825.1 Thermoplasmatota archaeon | reverse complement strand
AGAGGCGCTCCTCAAGAGGAAGAGTTGAGAAGGCTGATAGCCAAGATGGGTGTCAAAGAGAATGTGGACATGAGGCCTCCCGTTCCCCATGACAAGGTTGCCTATGAGTTGTCGAGGGCGAAGCTTGGGGTCACCTCCCTGTCTGGTGATATTTCTCTGGCTTCGGCTATCGGGACGAAGACCTACGAGTACCTGTCCGTGGGTCTTCCGATCGCTTGCCTGTCTCCCTTTGGAAAGAGCGAACTTGAAGACTTCATAGTGAAGAATCACGTTGGATTCTACTCGCGAAATGCTGAGGATTTTGCCCAGAACTTGGCGTCCTTGCTGGCCAACGAGGAGGAAATGACAAGACTGAGAGGAAACGCAAGAGAAGTCTCAACCAGGTACAGCTGGGAATCGATAGTGGGCAGGGCGTTTGACGACTACTTGAGCATATACGGAGACTCGAGGAGATGAAGGAGCGCCCAATCCTGTTCGTACATATCTCTCGTTCTCCTCCCTCGTTCGTGCAAAAGGACATCGAGATACTGTCCTCGGAGTTCCCAGTGCAGACGTTCTACTATTCCAGCAGGTCTGATGTTCTCCGTCTCGCTTCCAAAGTCGCGAGGTCCGCGATTGTCTTCTGCTGGTTCGCCTGGGATCAAGCGGCTTGGGCGGTCCGCTTCTCGAGACTGCTTGCCAAGAAATCCATTGTCATCATTGGCGGGTTCGATGTCGTTCACATGCCAGAGATTGACTATGGCAACCTGCTGAGCAAGAGGTCCACCAGGAGAACGAAGTACGCGATTCTGAAGTCCACCAGGCCGATCGCAGTCTCCGAATCCATTCGCGGGGACGCGGTTTCCCTCACAGGACGCCCGGACATCGATGTGGTCTACCACGGCTTCGATTCAGAGAAGTTCAGACCTGCAGCCGAGAAGCAGGACCTCGTCCTTACCGTTGGAGAAATAAACGAGTCGAACTTGCAGAGGAAGGGTCTGCTGACCTTCCTGAAGGCGGCGGAGTTGCTGCCTGACACTAAATTCGCGGCCGTGGGGCGAGTCCGGGAGCTCCCGCCTCAGCATCGTGGGCTGTTATCGCTTCCGAACGTGGAAGTCCCTGGATTCGTGTCTGATGAGGATCTGCTGGACTATATGCAGCGCGCCAAGGTATACGTTCAGGTGTCCGCGCATGAGGGTTTTGGTTGTTCCCTAGCCGAGGCCATGTTATGTGAGTGCATTCCCATTGTGACCTCAAGAGGAGCCCTACCAGAGGTCGTTGGGAAAGCGGGACACTATGTACGGTATGGTGATGTTGCCGCAACGGCAGAAACGATTGCCAACTCCATAGACGACCTTGACAAGGGTAGGGAAGCGAGATTGAGGGTGAAACGTGAATTCCCCCTCGCGAAGCGAAGAGAGAAACTAATTGAACTGGTTCAGAGCCTATTGCAGTAGACTCAGTGTCTAATGGGTTGCGCCATAGTGACTCAGATACTCTTTGGCCCTTTCGATGTGGGAATAATTGGAAACGACGTCCTCTCGGGCATTCTCCACCAAGGCGCTCTGATTCTCCGTTGCGATTCTGAACAGCGCCTCTGCGAGGGCGTGAACGTCTCTCTCGGGGACTAAGTAGCCGTTTTCTTGGGGCGAAATCAGTTCTCTGAGACCTCCAATGTTACTTGCCACGACAGGTACCCCAGATGCCATGGCCTCAAGAGCGGAAATGGAAGTAGCTTCTCTTTCGACGCCAACCGTCACCGACGGTATGACAACAGCATCTGCAGCACGGAACAAGGTTGGCATGTTCTCATGAGGGATGTTTCCTAAGAGCAATACATTGCTTTGCAGGTCATTGTCTTCCACGTACCGGGCGATTCTGTCTCGTTCGACGCCTTCACCAGTGCAGACCAAGACAAATTCATTACCCAGTCTCTCCCTCAGGCGTTTTGCTGCCCGAGCTGCGTAAATCACACCACACTTCCTGACCAGACGTCTTGGACAAAGGACCAGGAACTTGTCTTCTGGTAGGTTGAATCTTTCTCGATTACGGTCTCCTTCGCTTGCAGGTGAGAACTCATCGATATCCACGAAGTTCCTCAGAGCAACAATCTTCTGCGAGTCCACATCAAACCCCTCGACATACTTTCTAATCTCTTCATCCACAGTGAAGATCAACTCCGCTTTGTGACATGCAGTGCTCTCCCACTTCTGAAGGAAGCTCCACATGAAGCTCCCTTCCCGAGCTCTCCCAGCCACGGATTCATATGCGAAGTAGCCATGGATAGTCAAGAAAACCTTTCCTGCAAGTAGGCCTCTCCATAGACTTGCCGAAATGGCGGTGATTGGATCCTGTGTGTGAATGACGTCGTACATCTTCGAACGGGCCCTTCTCAGAACCAGCATGGCAAACAGAGCCCTTAGGCCGTAGAGGTAGTATACGAACCAGAGCCAAGGCCCAAACAGGATTCTGACGATCGCCGCCGATCTCGTCAAAGCCAACATTGCAGCAGGAGGGACATCAGAGGCAGAGAGAATATCGACACTATGTCCCAGCCTTGTGAGAGCATCGCTCAGTTTTGCCATGTGGACCGACTGTCCGCCGATGTGTGGGTACCGGTTCGAAGAGAAGAACAGGATGCGCATGTCTATTCCACACTCAATCTTTCTATGAGGTCCAACTCAGGGGCAAGAACAGTTGCCCAATCGTTCTCTTTGGCGAACTTCATCGCGTTCGAGGACTTCTCATCGAAGAGCTCTCTATCGGTGAACAGTCGAACAAGGGCATCTGAGCATGCCTCAGCGGACGGATCGATTCCAATCCCCGCTTGCGATTCATCAAGGATTCGACTCATCTCTCCACTATCAGTCGCCACGACTGGAAGGCCACCGGCCATGTACTCGACGATCTTGAGGGGATAGCTGTAGTCAGTTAGGTCCCGGACTGGAAATGTGGCCACGCCAATGTCACCTCTCGAAAGAATGCGAGGCAGCTCGCGATAGTCAACCTCCCCGAAGAATTCCACGGAGTTGGTCAGGCCCAGATTCTCAACTTGTCTGCGCACTTCCGTGTAGTAAGGCATGTCAGATTTCCAACCAATGATCAGAAACTTGGCGTCTGGAATGACCCTGAGTACTCTAGGTAGTGCTCTTATCACGATGTCTATTCCCGACCATGGCATCAGAGTGCCCATGTAGACGATGGTTGGGGGATGAGGTGTCTTGGACCTTGCGGGTGCGAACGACTCGTAATCTACACCATTGGGCACGTAGAGAGTCTCTCTCGCTCCTTGAGACTTCCTGAGGCTCTGGAGACTCCTCGAAACTGATACGCAAGCGTCCGATAGCCCGATGACTCTCTGTTCTAGACGATTCACAATCCTTTTCGATCTTCCCGAATAGCCATCAGGAAGATAGTCGACATCTTCGTACACAAGGCGCTCTATCAACCCCCGCTCCTTGAGCCAAGAGCCAACGATTGCGGGAAGGACACCACCCGCGGTCAATCCAATTCTCCATTTCTTCCTGAGTAGTCTTGTCGACCTGTGCGAGAATCCGAGGGAGATGAGTATCTCGTCCAGGACTGCACCCAGATCTCTGATGCCTGCATACTTTTCATCAAACCAGTATCTCTCGAAGCGCCACATGAAATGATGTATGGATACAACTCTAATCCCGATGCATTCAATGTTCCCTTCGGATGTACTTCGGGCTTGTCCTAGCCAAGTCCTGAGAGGAACACTGATGACTTCCCCAAGAGACTTCATGGCGTTCTCGGAGCGTCCTTCTCTACACAGCACCTTGAGTTTTCCAGTATGTCCCGACAAATAGCGCACCAGATTAGTGCCCCTGTGATTCCTGAATCTTCCCAGTACGCAATCGGTGGGCAAATCCGTCACCACCAATATCTCGTCACACATCGGCACGGCGGCGGCACCTCCTCCAAGATCACTGCTGTGTTCCATTCCCACCACCTCGTTTCTTCGATGCCCTTAAACTCCAAGAGGCTGCAAGGTATCCACGAACGTACGCCAGTGCTATCGCAAGGTTTATCAGATTCTTGTATACCGCCTTCTTCATACTTCTGTCCTTCACGTAGAACGATATCATC
>JAJISH010000245.1 GCA_022848825.1 Thermoplasmatota archaeon | reverse complement strand
GCGGAAATCGAAGTCATCTCTGCACACGGGCTTTCCGCAGTGTGAGCACGTTTGTGTCGCGGGAGCACCGCAGATATGACATATGGATATCAGACTCAACGTGGGTGAATGGGATTGACGGAATAAAGCTTTGCGGGGAGCTATCCCCGAAGTTCTCCGAGAGTTGTCACTCTCTCGGCGAATGCGTTGTGCTTGTGGATCGATTCCTCGCTCTCGCTTTTTACCTGAACCTGAACCCAGTCGGGCAAGTCCTTGAATTCCTCCAGAATGTGCGCTAGGACCCCCCTCACGACGTCCTCGACGAATCTCGGGTTCGAGTGCGCCCGCCTGACGAGCTCCGCCTCGTCCTCCCTTTTCAGTATCTCATACGTCGGGCTGCTCATCGATCTCTCCACTATGTGCACAAGGTCATCTGCCTCAACGGTCATACCCTCAGGAACATCCATCATCACGAATGTCTTGTTTCTCTGATTGTGAGTGATGGCTTGCTCCACCCTTAACCCGCTGGTGCTGCCGCTGATGGTCTCCATGGCACAGGGGCACGTGGTCATACCAACGACCTCGACTCCGATTGACTTCTTGGTTCCCGGCTGCTCACCGCTGCGGGCCTCGGCCCTTGCAACGAGCTTGAACCTCTCAAGGCTCTTCGTCCCCAGCGGGGTCTCCTTCTCCAAGAAGTAGTACGCGCTGGCCCTTGTCTCAGAGTAGGAAGCGTACTCATGCCGCTCAAGGAGTTTCCTGCATATCATCAGTGAGAGGTCCTCCAGGCCGGCGACCGGCTGCCTGACGGAGCTGTCAACGATCTCGCCGATCGCCTCCAGGTTCCTGGACATATGGCTGCCCTTCATTGAGGAGGGCAGGTCAACGAAAACATCAAGGTCGACGGTGAGTGTCGTCGCTCTATCTGGTCTCCTCACTCTCACGGGCTTCTTGACGTCCGTGACGCCGACACGAGTGAGGATGAACTTGTTATCGGACCGTTCGTTCTGAATATCTCTGGAGGCCATTGTCTCCCCCGCAAATATGACTGCCTCCCTTAAATTATTTCTCACTGATTCTCTCCTTTCTGGCCTTTATTGGTTCCCTGACGTAGAGCAGGATCAACGTCAGAGTGATGAACCCGAGGATTGCTGAGATGATGAATGGGACTCCCTCCCCTGGTATGACGAAAGGAGGGATCCCGAAGAACTGTCCTCCAAAGGCCATATAGACGGCCCCGCCTATCGGGGCGCCGATTATCGCCCCCACGTTGAACATCGTCTGCATCATACCTATCAATCTCCCTCGGACGGCGGCAGGGATTATGTCCGCCTGCAAGGCTCTCAGTGCAGGCTGGCTGATCTGGAATGCGAAGAAACGGAACGCCAACACTCCACTGATGGCCACAAGACCGTAGAGATAGGGATCCGCGAGTGAGTTTGCCCTTCCTAACGCCCGTAATGGCAGAAGCCCCACGAATGGAAGGATCAACATTGAGAACCTGGCCAGATATCCGCCCAGAAGAAGAACGGGTTTTCGTCCAACCCTGTCCGCCTGCCTTCCGGCAGGGATGTTCGCAATCATCCCGATCGCACCAGTGAGGCCGATTATTATGCCAATCAGATACTCTTCGATATTGATGATGTCCTTCATGAAGAGAATCGTGATGAAACTCAGTATGCCCATGCTGAAACCATTGACCAGCGCATTGAGGTAGAGAATCCTGAGCTCGGAAGATGTCCTCGGGTCCAGGACGGCCTTACGCTTTTTCCTTGAACTCCTGTCCTCCTTCTTGCGCTTATCTGGCTTGATCACATCCTCAACCGTGGCGAAGAAGAGGCCCGCCGCGATGAGAGACAGAATCGCGAGGACGTAGAAGGGAAACCTATAGCTAGAGAGCGTATCCAGGCCGAGGACGTTCTGCCCCATGAAAAGGAGCAGTCCACCGATGAGGGGGCCAAGAACCCAGCCCGCATTGGACGCGAAAATGTACACACCCATCGCCCGTCCCCGTTGCCTCCCCGGCACGGAGTCCACAAGCAGAGCTTCGCCCACCGGCCAGACCATTGCGGACGCAACACCCTGAAAGGCGCGGACGAAAATCAGACCGACCCAGTCCCCTGGAAGAGTGAAGAAGAAGGCGAGAAAGGCATACATCACGGCCCCCACGCCGATTATCCGCTTCCTGCCAATCCTGTCCGAGAGATTGCCGAACGGAGTGGCCAGGAGAGCGCGAGTTACCATGAAAGAGGACAGGAGGATTCCGATGGCGATGGCATCGGCGCCGAGGAACTCGGCATAGAAGGGCAGAAACGGCGCGATCAGCCCGAACCCGAGGCTGATGAGGAAGGCGAGCGTTGACAGAACATAGAGGTTGACTTTCCTCTGCCTTCTCCCAACAGAAGTAGATGTGGGCACTGCGAAGAGCATGTCCAATCGTGTATAAAAGCCCGATTTGGCGGGCGCTTCTCAGGCTACTCCCCGACCATCTGTATGATGAGCTTCCGGTTCCTCCGCTTGTTGTCGAGCTCCACGAACACTATCTGCTGCCATGTCCCCAGGAGCAAGTCCCCATCCACGAAAGGCACTGTCAGGCTGGGTTTCAAGAACGCAGCCCGAACGTGGCTGTGCCCGTTGCCATCATGCCACATCTGCTCGTGTCCGTATTCCATGTTCTTCGGGAAGAGCCTCTCCAGGGCATCGGGTATATCCCTTAGAAGGCCTGGCTCATACTCGATCGTCGTGACGGTGCTCGTAGAACTCCTCGTGAAGACGCAGGCTATCCCGCTGTTCATCCCGCAGTCGGAAACGACTCGCCTGACATCGTCCGTCACATCAATAATGTCTACCTCGCCCTGGGTACTGAGCTCAACTGACCCTGTAACTACTGTCAGATCATCACCAAGCTGGCATGGGCTGGAGAGATAAAACTGTGTCGCTCTCTAGTCGGTGTCGAAGGTGTTGAACTCTTCCGGATATGACTGGATTTCCCCCTGGGCCTCGAGCGGAGGGAGAGGGGATAATCGTCCCTCTCCCGATTCCTGAACGTCAACGGCCACCTGAATGTTCCTTGCCATCGCCACGACCTCGTCTTCGAGCACTGTCAGGAAGGTCCTCGATATTCTCTCTACAACGCAATCTATCAAGCCGGCAATCACACCGTTCAGAACGGAGAACGCCCCGGTTAGCGGTACGTCAGTTCCGAACTTGAGAAGCGAGTCATTCTCCAGCACAATCGTGGAGTCCGAGGCAGCGCGCAGCTCCCGCAATCCCTTCTCGGCGGTGGAGTTTCGGCCCTCCACGGAGAAAGGCATCACAGGGATCGAGATGACCACCGCGCCGGACTCGCGGATGATTCCGGAGACTTCGGGAGCGCAGCCAGTTCCTATGCCTCCGCCCAACCCGACAATGACGAATGCAATGTCCGCTCTGATCGCAGAAGAGATGCTGTCCTTGGCGGCACGAGCGAGGCCCTTTCCCACTTCGGGAACGCCCTTCGCGCCTCTGGAATGCTCCGGACCCTTCCCTAACCGGATCTTGACGTCGGATACGACGCTGCCGAGACTCTCCTCATCGGAGTTTATGGCGACTGTCTCTAATCCTTGCCCGGACCGTTCCCGAACCTGGCCGGCGATGTTGCATCCCGCACCGCCGCACCCCACGATGACGATTCGGGGCTCTGGTAGGTCTGTTGAGAGTATTCCCATGACGTGGTCCACGATTTCCTGTTCCGCTTCTGCGCTCATTGGTTGCCTCCAAAGGTGTTCGCACGGAAATCTGTGTCCCGAAGGTTTGCATCCCATCCCTTCAGTGAGCAGTGCTTTACGGCCCTCGCCGTTCCCATCTTTTGGCTAGCGTTAGAGTCGCACAGACTTCCGCGCCTGGCACGTCCTTTGTCTATCGTTCGAGAAGTTCTCTTTTGTCGCCGAAGTCAACAGAGGCCTCCTTCCCAGAGGCTACTCCCATTGTTTTGTTGTGTTTGTCGAGCCTCATCACGTTCTCTGGGGAGAGGGATTCCTCGACGCATCTGAGAACCGCATATTCCCGAGAAAGGAAATAGCCGTCCCTGATCAGTGCATCGATGTATCCTAGGTACTTCGCTGGTATCTTCACCGATATCTCTTCCTGGGTCTTCTCCGTGTGGTCAATGAAGGCCTCTACAGCAACCCTCAGGAACTGGGATCGATTCGAGAATTCCTTGCTCCTCTGCAGGAAAGAATCCATTCTATCCAGGTTGTCTTTCTCCAGTCTGAGAGTCACGCGCTCGTTGATTTCCTTCATAGAGCCACCGCCTGCCCTCGAGGATGTATGACTTGAGTCATACGGTTCGAGAACATAAGGACGTGTCGGGGACCGTATCTGCAGGACGGTATTTAATGATATCGTGAAATGTCTTATCCCGTAGGACAAGGCGAAAGCCTTTTTTCTGCCCTAGGATTAGTGGGTGAGAACCGACATGAAAATCGACGAACAGTTGGCCATGGAGTCAAAGTGGCAGAAGAAGTGGGAGGAGTCCGGAGCTTTTGAGGCCGATGCCCGCGAAGGGCAGCCGAAGTTCTTCCTGAATGTTCCATACCCCTACATGAACGGATACCTCCATCTGGGGTTCGGGGTCACCTTTCTGCACGCGGAGATCCTGGCTAGGCACATGCGGATGAGAGGGTACAACGTGCTCATGCCGCAAGCATTCCACTGCACGGGCCTGCCGATTGTCGCGGCGGCCAACAGGATCTCCGAAGGAGAGGAGATGCAGTTCGGGATCATGAGAGACATGGGCATCCCGCAGGACGAGATCGTAAGGTTCAATGACCCCGTCCACTGGACGAAGTACTTCCCGCCGCAGGCAATGATTGACCTGAAGAGCCTTGGGGCGTCCGTTGACTGGAGAAGGTCGTTCATCACCACTCGCCTGAATCCCTTCTACGACAGTTTCGTCAAATGGCAGTTCAGAAAGCTGAAGGACAATGGTTTCGTGCGCCTCGGAGAACATCCGGTCATCTGGTGTCCAAAGGACGAGGCCCCGGTGGGCGACCATGACAGACTCGAGGGAGAGGGCGAGACCCCCGCTGAGTTCGTTCTTCTGAAGTTCCCGATCGATGGGAAGTTCCTCTTGGCCGCGACGCTGAGGCCCGAGACTGTCTACGGACAGACGAACCTCTGGGTGAATCCTGACATCGAGTACAAGGAGGTGCGCGTCGGGTCCGAGATATGGGTGGTCAGCGAGGAGGCCACGAGAAAGCTTGCGGAGCAGAAGAAGGACGTCGAGGTCGTGGGCTCTGTGAGCGGCAGGGACTTCGTGGGGAAGACTGTCAGAGCACCCGTAATCGGATCGGAGATACCGGTCCTTCCATCGAAGTTCATAGACCAGGCGAAGGGCACGGGGATTGTGACGAGCGTGCCCTCGGACGCCCCCGACGACTGGATAGCGCTCAAGGACCTGCAGGAGGATGAGAAGACCCTGGCCGAGTTCGATCTAGACCCTGACGAGATCAAGGACATAGCGCCGATCGCGATCATCACGTCCGAAGGATGGGGGCCACTTCCAGCGGTGGAGATCGTGGACCGCATGGGGATAGAGAACCAGATGGAGAGGGATAAGCTCGAGAAGGCGAAGGACGAGATCTACAGGACGGGCTACTACACAGGGGTCATGAACGAGGACTGCGGGGACATCTCTGGAATGAAAGTCGAGGAGGCAAAGGACGTAATCAAGCGGAAGATGATCGAGGCGGGTGAGGCCGACATCTTGTACGAGCCCAGCGGGGAGGTTATTTGCCGCTGCCTGACGCCAGCCGTCGTGAAGCTCGTGCGCGATCAGTGGTTTCTGGACTACGGGGATCCAGAGTGGAAGAAGCTCACCTACGAAGCCCTGGAGAAGATGAGGCTGCTCCCGGAAATCTCGAGAAGGCAATTCGAGTATGTCGTGGACTGGTTGCGAGAGTGGGCGTGCGCACACCATCACGGACTTGGCACGTCCCTTCCCTGGGACGAGAACTGGGTGATCGAGTCGCTTTCCGACTCCACGATCTACATGTCATACTACACGTTCTGCCACCTGCTCCCTGAGGGGAGCGCTGACAAGGTCGATGACGACTTCTTTGACTACGTCCTGTTCGAAAGCGGGGACGCGAAGTCGGTTGCGGAGAAGACGGGGATCGATGTGGAAACACTGGATGCGATGAGGAATGAGTTCCTCTACTGGTATCCGTTCGATCTCAGGAACTCGGGCAAGGACCTGGTTCAGAACCACCTCGTGTTCTGTATATTCAACCATGTCGCGATCTTCCCGCAGGAGAGCTGGCCAAGAGCCTTCGGAGTGAACGGGTTCGTGAAGCTGGAAGGACAGAGGATGTCGAAGTCCCACGGAATCGTGACGTACATAAGGCACGCGATAAAGGCCTGGGGCGCCGATGTGACCCGAATCACGCTCGCGCAGGGAGGCGAAGGTCTTGATGACCCCTCCTTCGATGTGGACTTCGCCGATTCCATCGGAAGGAAGCTCCGGCAGTGGATGAGGTTCGCGCTCAGTGACCATGAGACTCGAGGTGACGTGCAACCGATTGACAGATGGTTCAGATCGGTAATGAACAGGGCTGTGGGGAGATACAACGAGGCCATGGAACTCCTCTACCTGAGGACAGCGTTGAAGCACGCGTATTTCGACCTTCAGGGTGACTGGAACTGGTATCTCAGGAGGTGCAACGACATCCCCAACTCGGAGCTTCTGGCGGACTTCGTTGAGCTGCAGACGATGCTTCTTGCCCCCTTCGTTCCACATGTGTGCGAAGAGATATGGGAAGGAATCGGAAAGGAGGGTTTCGTATCGCTCGCCAGACTCCCCGAGACTGATGAGGACAGCATCAAGGTGGAACTGGAGGCGTCCGAGAAGTTCTTCCGGAACACGCTGGATGATGTGAGGCAGATCTCCAAGGCGACGGGCATGACTCCCGCGCGGCTTGTGTTCTACACTCATCCGGAATGGATGGCAAACATGTTTGAGACGGCGGTCGGGCTGAGGAAGGAAGGCAGGCTCGAAGTCGGAGTCCTGATGAAAGAGGCCATGAAGGACGACCTCGTAAGGGCGAGTTCGAAGCAGGCCTCCAAGTGGGCGCCCAAGCTTGTGGACCAGGTCACCAAGATGAAGCCATCCGACGTCACAATGTTCTCTCAATGCATCGATGAGAAGAACTACTTGGAAGAGTCGAAGGGCTTCCTGGAAAGGGAGTTCAAGTGCGAGGTCTCGATATTCACCGCTGATGACCCGGAACGACACGATCCCGGATCAAGGGCCACGGGGGCAAGGCCTTGGCGCCCCGCAATCTTCATCGAATAAGGATAATATAGTGAGTGCGTTCTCAGTCACCAGATGGGCCTGTAGCTTAGCTAGGTTGAGCGATCGGCTCTTAACCGATAGGTCAAGGGTTCGAATCCCTTCAGGCCCGCTAGTCGATCGACATGTCCAAATACCTTTTCCTCGTAGGAACCGCGGGCTGCGGAAAGACAACGATGACGTATGCCTTCAGGACATGGATGAGTGCCCAGGGGTTCGATTCGATCACCGTGAACCTGGACCCCGGCGTGGAGGATCTCCAGTACGAGCCAGAGGTTGATGTGAGAGACTGGATAACCCTAGAGGCGGTGATGCAGGAATACCAGCTCGGTCCCAACGGGGCGCAGATCGCTTGCGCCGACCTGATCGCCCTTCGGATTCGCGAGATCGTGCAGACCCTGGAAGGCTTTGACACGGACTATGTTTTCATCGATACGCCCGGGCAGATGGAGTTGTTCGCCTTCAGGGAATCGAGCCGAGAGGTCATAGATGTCTTCGGAACCGAGAACACGGCCATCATGTTCCTCCTGGACCCGCAACTCGCGAAGACACCTTCAGGCTTGGTCTCCCTCCTGATGCTTTCCGTTACGACTGGCTTCCGGTTCTCCGTTCCCCTGATCAACGTCCTGTCGAAGTCCGACTTCCTCTCAGATGAGGAGGTTGCCCGGGTCCTCGGATGGGGGTCTAGCTCGGACAGGCTCTATGATGCTCTCGTGGAGGAGATGCAAGACCCCTCGGGCATCCCGAGCATAGGATTCTTGCATGCGATGGACGACGTGGGGGCGTACCGGGGACTCACTCCAGTGTCCTCTGAGGCCCTCCTGGGCTTCGAGGATCTCTACAGCCTGATACAGCTCTGTTTCGAGGGAGGCGAGGACCTCTACAAGGACTAGGTGATCCCGCTAACTACTGCACGGATCCGACGTCTTGAAGATTATCAGTTGTGATAACCGCCCCGCAATTTGCTTTTATCTGAAACACACTAGATCAGATGAGGACCAAAGATGTTGATGAGGGAGAACCCCTACGACTTCGTAAGCAAGGACTCAGAGGACAAGAGCAAGTTGAAGAAGTCGCCCACGAAGAAACGGAAGAAGAAGGGTGAAGACAACTAAGCGAGCTGAGTTCAAACAGACGTACAGGAGACCAAGGGCAGGTCTGCTTCTACATGCCTAGAATCGCTTCTACATCCGCCTGAAGCTCAGGGTATTTTTCTTTCACGGCGTTGAGGATTTCCAGAACGCTCAGTTTCTCCCAGTCGTAGTCGGATATCGCTGAGATAATCTTGTTGAACTGCTCGTCAGTGTAGGTTGTGAGCTTCTCCTTCACCATCCAGTTCCTGTACAAAGCCTCTTCGAGCCTGTCCCGCCAAAACCTCTCATATTTCGCCAGGAAGGACGCGGAAGCATCCCCCGCCTCAAGCGCCTCGGCAGCGATCTGTCCGGCGAGCTTTCCCAGAATGCAGGCATTGCGTATCCCACCACCCGTCACGGGGTCCGTGACCCGGGCCGCGTCGCCCACGAGCATCACCCCATCCGTGGTCGTCCGCTCGATGGGAGCACAGATGGAATACGCCCCTGAGACCTGTTCAATCACTCTTCCCCTGCTGAGCTCCTCCCTCTTGGAAATGAAGTTGTCGAGCAACCGACGGGCCTGGCCCTTCTCCCTGATCCTGCTGAGCTGCACGCCGATGCCCACGTTGGCGATGTCCCTTCCCTTCCAGAACACCCATACGTAGCCGCCAGGAGCATGGCTTCCCAGATAGAAGTCGTTGAACCCGCAATCACCCTCGATCCCTACGAGCGTGTACTGGAAGCAGGAGTCGACGTCCTTCGGTTTGAGCGACGTTTCTATCCCTGCCCAGCGCCCGACCTGGGACTCGTAGCCGTCCGCTCCTATCACGATCTTCGCCCTGACATCCACGGTCTTGCCAAAGGACCGCAGCCTGGCGCCGGTGACTACCCCGTTCTCGTGGAGAAGACCGGTCGCACTCGTTCGAACCATCAGCTCCGCGCCCGAGGAGATGGCTCTCTTGGCCAGGGCCCTGTCGAAGAGGTCCCGCTCGATCACAAAACCGCACTCATTCCCTGCCAGCTTCTCGTCGACCTCGAAGAAGCTCCCGTCGGGGCTGAATATCCTTGCGCCGTCGACCTCGTGGGCTATCCATCTGCCGCTCGGCTCCATTCCGATTTCATCGAGCCATCTCTTGGATATGCCCTCCCCGCACCTGACTGGTGTGCCGATCTCCTGCCGTTTCTCAGCAAGAAGAACGTGGGCGCCTGTATCGGCAGCGTATCTGGCGGCGGTACATCCGGCCGGCCCCGCTCCAATGACCAGGACATCATACTCGAGCGCCATCCACCGCGAGATGGTCCCGGCTCATAAAAGGCCTTTCCCTGGTGACCGATACGAGACCTTTCGGATTCCCCGGAGAGCGCTCAATGGCGGCTGTCGTCGCCGATGTCGTCTGATTTGAGTGCAAAGTTCCTTATTGTCAACGCAATATCGGACGAGCATGTTTGCCAAGGGGAGTCTCGTGTGGCTTGCATCTCCTCTTGCCGTAGCAGTGGCCGTCATGAGCGCCTCCATCTGGTTCGCGTCGATGATCGGCTATGTCGCTTCCGTCCTGCTCTTCCTAATCACGATACTCTTGGCATGCTTCTTCCGTGACCCTGAAAGGGTGATTGGCAATGGCGCCGTGTCACCTGCAGACGGGAGGGTCGCATTCATCGACCAGGAGGGAAGGAGACTGTCGATCGTCATGGGCCTTCGGCACGTGCATGTTACGAGAGCTCCCCACAGCGGCACGGTGGCTGGCCTGGAGCGTCGAAGCGGAGTACATCGACCCGCGTACAAGGACGTCTCCGAGAAGAACGAGAGGACCGAGGTCGTAATCTCGAGCGAACTGGGCGACCTGAGGATGACCTTGATCACGGGCATCATAGCCAGGAGGATTTTCCTTTACGTGAGGATGGGAGATGAGTTGAGGAAGGGGGATCGGGTCGGAATCATCAGGTTCGGCTCAAGAGTGGACCTCCAACTCCCGGAGGGCTACAGGATAACGGTACGCCTGGGCAGCAAGGTCAGGGCAGGCGAGTCGCAAATCGCGGAGGTCGTCGATGACGCTGCTTAGGAAGTTGTCCGCGGCGGATCTCGTAACGCTGACGAATGCCCTGCTCGGATTCCTGGCCATAACGTACGTGGTCGACGGGAGATATGAGCTCGCCGGCCTTCTGATCTTCGTCGCGATCATCATGGACGGCCTGGACGGTGCCCTTGCGAGGAGGTTCGGGTCAATGCACCACTTCGGGCGGTACCTGGACTTCTTCGCGGACTCGGTATCGTTCTGCTTCGCTCCCGCAACATTGGTCTACACGATAACTTACGACATCTCACGAGGCCCGGCCTGGGTGTCCTGGGAGAACGCTCTGGCTGTTGTCATACCGACCGTCTACGTGTGCATGGGGATCCTTAGACTTGCCAGGTTCGCGGAAGCGGGATATCGGAAACCCTACTTCGAAGGGCTGCCGTCGCCCGCGGCGGCGTATCTCGTGGTCACGGTCTACATTCTGTTGGGCGGGGGAACCGCCTTTGAGCTGGGTTCCCAGTTCTCGGTCCTGATCGTGATGGCGTTCGCAGGAGGTCTCATGGTGACCAGCCTTCGATATCCAAAGCTCCAACGTGGTCTCGTCGCCCCTTCCTTGGTAGGAATCCTATCGATGATCGTGGCAACCTCGCTGATAATCGTTGCTTCTGACGCTGTTTCCATATCATATTCCCTCGCCCTCTTCGGTCTCTCCCTCGTGGCGATCTACATCCTGTTCGGTCCCATGTACGCGAGAAGAGATGATTCGCCCTTAGCCTCCGAAGGAATGGCCTGACCCGAGATAACCACTCGAGTGCACCGAAAGACTTAAATGTCAATTAGAAGAACGCACAAGAAAATACTTAATATGCCGATGACTAAATTATCGTTAGAGGACGGAATAACTTCCGACTCGGGTGTCGAGCACGCCCGTTAAGCGCAAACCCTCCTATACGCCGTCAAAAACAGCGCCCCCCTTTAGGCTGTAACGGTGATCGAAGGTTTTTGACGTGCTCGACATCTTTCTACACTTCTCACCGATTGCCCTTGGGATAAACTTAATCTACCATCATCCTGCTTCGCATTTCGTGTCGTTGGATGCATGGATATATGCTCTCGCAAGTGTATTCCTCATCAGCATCATCTCTCTCCTGGGCCTAGCCTTGATCTCGATGAGGGAAGAGAGGCTTAGGCGGGCGGTGCTCATACTTGTCAGCTTCTCGGCGGGAGCTCTGCTGGGTGATGCCTTCATTCACCTCTTGCCCGAGGCAGCTAATGAGAGCTCCTTCGGGTTGGGAATGTCAGCCGGCGTACTCCTCGGAATCATCGTGTTCTTCGTGCTGGAGAAGTTCGTCCACTGGCATCACTGCGGAGCTGCCGAGATGGGAGAGTGTCCAAAGGCCTTTGCCACGACGAATCTGGTCGGCGACGGGCTCCACAATTTCATCGACGGGATGATAATCGCGGGAAGCTACCTCATCTCTGTGCCTCTGGGCATAGCCACGACTCTGGCCGTTGTCTTTCACGAGATCCCGCAGGAGATTGGTGACTTCGGCGTCTTGGTCCATGCGGGGTACACCAGGAAAAAGGCGTTGATGTTCAACTTCTTCAGCGCGTCTCTTGCGATCGTCGGTGCCCTTGCGGTTCTGCTCATCGGCGGGCAAGTACCGGAGCTGGTCACGTACCTGATTCCGTTCACAGCGGGAGGGTTCATCTACATCGCCGGGTCCGACCTCATCCCGGAACTGCAGAAGGAGACCCAACCGGGGAGGTCCGCCATTCAGCTCGCGGGGCTCGTCCTGGGCCTTCTCGTCATGGCTGGGTTGGTGCTCCTGGAGTGATTTGCTTTTTCTTTCGCTCAGCAAAACAATATTTTATACTGAGAATGCATTTACCTTGAGAAGACGGGGCTGAAAATGGGCGAAAGCGTGAAGGTTGGCATTACGGGCCTACCCGGCGCTGGCAAGACATATGCCTTGCTTAAGGTTATTGAAATGCTCGAAGCGGACGAGCTGACCGTCGGAGGGATGGTCACCGAGCCCATCATCGAGGGCGAGAGGAGAGTGGGCTTCTTCGTGATAGATTGGGCGACGAAGGTCAAGAAGGTGTTTGCCCACGAGGACATCGAATCAAAGACACAGGTTGGGATATACGGCGTGGACATCGAGATCCTGGAGGAGGTCGGCGTTCAGGCGATCCGGGATGCCACGACGGACTCGGGAGTCGTCATCATCGATGAGGTTGGGAAGATGGAGGTTGAGTCCGAGCCCTTCGTGGACGCCGTCAAGGACGCTCTCGAAGCTGACATGCCTCTCATTCTCACGCTTCACAAGAAATCGAGGAACCCGCTTCTCCAGGACATTCGAAGGCGGGATGACATCAGGATTCTGGAAGTCACCGCGGTGAACAGGAATCTGCTCCCATACAAGATCGTCAAGCTCCTCAAAGGCGAGATTCTTTGAGTTTTGAGACCGAAGTGATCAATGAGGGTCTGACCGAGATTGAGGTCCCGAGAGTCGAGAGACTTCGAGGACCTGGGCGCAAGAGCCGCCTGCCGTTCTTCAATCCGCTGATGCGGACGAACCGGGACGTTTCCGTCTTCGTGGCCCTGACGGTCCTCAGCGATGGGGACAAGGTCCTTGATGGGCTAGCTGCCACAGGAGCATCGGGTCTGCGGATCGCCCTCGAGACGAAGAACGAGCTTGCCGTTACGCTGAACGATAGGAATCCGATATGCCATGATCTCATCACACGCAACATCGAGAGGAACCGGGCCAAGGGTTGCTCAGTGACATGCGAGGACCTCAACTCTCTGCTTTCGAGAGGGAGATTCGATCTTGTTGACGTGGACCCGTTTGGCACCCCGGTCCAGTTCGTGGAGGGTGCGATGCGCGCAACGACCAACGGAGGAGTCGCGGCGATCACCGCAACGGACACGGCGGTGCTTTGTGGCTCAAGAAGGAGAGCGTGCATAAGGAGATATTCTTCGCGACCCAGAAGGACAGACTACTGCCATGAACTGGGTCTCCGGATTCTCCTGGGGTACATCGCGAGGGCGGCTGCCAGGTTCGACAGGGGGATCGAACCACTGCTGTGCTTTTCGGCCGACCACTACTTCAGGGCAATCGTCCGTGTGAGAAGGGGTGCGAGGAGGGCGGACAGCACGCTCGAGAAACTCGGTAACTTGCACGTTCATGGGCTGGGGAGAGAGCTCATTCCCGAGCAGGGAGTCGCGGGACCCCTCTGGGCGGATGCGTTCCTGGACGCCGCGTTCCTTGAGTCGGTCAAACTGCCGAGCTACTTCCCGCACAAGGTCTCCAAACTCCTGGAACTCTGGCGAGAGGAGGCGTCGTCCCCTCCACTCTTCTACACGACAGGCGAGGTTGCACGGGAGTTCGTTTCCGAACCGCCAGCACTCGACAGGATCATCGGTGCTCTCAGGGACGAAGGGTTCGTCGCGACGAGGACACACTTCAGGCCGGATGCGTTCAAGACGAACGCCGATGTGGAGTCAATAGGCAGAAT
>JAJISH010000244.1 GCA_022848825.1 Thermoplasmatota archaeon | reverse complement strand
TTCCCCGTACCTGCCGAACGGCTTCTCGCCGATGTTCATCTCGCTGATGATCAGGCACGTCGTACCAAGGTCCTTGAGCCACTCGAAGAGCTGAAAGAGCTCCTCCCTGGGATACTCGAAACGGGCGAGCGTCTCCAGGATCGAGAGCGAGTCGAGGCAGAAGACCTCGAAATTCGTGTTCTTCATCAGATAGGAGGCGTACAACTTGAAGATATCCACCCAACTCTGGTCCTTGAGCGTCTCCAGGTTCCGCCTGATCAGGCTCAGGTCGACTATGCTGAGCTTGTCCTCGACGTTCTGCGGGTCCATCCCCATCCCCTTCATCTGCTTGAGCAGGCTGTCCCTCCCCTGCTCGAGCGAGAGATAGGCCGCGACCCTGTCCTCCTTCAGCGCGTTGTTGTACAGCATGCTGAAGGCCAAGCTGGACTTCATCGTGCCCGGCTCTCCACAAACGAGAACGATGTGGCCTTCCGGGATTCCGCCGTCCAGCTTGTCATCAAAGCCAAGGACATAGCTCTTGAACCTTCCATTCTCCTGCATCAGCGATTGTTGAGAGCCATTTGAATCGGTATATAGGTTCTCTTCTGAATATCAATAAGCGTAATATCAACTCAACCAGTCAAAAAATAAAAGGGGGAGTTATCGTAATGTGTGAAACGAACAAGTAGACGCCGGCCCGTCGGGTAGAGAGCGAACGGGATTTATAGAGGTTTTTGAACTGGCTTTGTGACCAGGTCTGAGGGCACTGCGGGGATGAAAAGACTTATTTGTTACCAAGTATGTTACCCGGTCGGTGAGCAGTTGTTTGTCCCCGAGAGAACTTTGAAGAATCTGATCATCTCGTATGTCAAGGAGGAGGAGAGATCGATAAGCGGTCTGGCGAGGCGGCTCAACAAGGACGGGCATGCGATTCATCGTCTCTTTCTTACAGGCTATCTGCGGGCGATGGCGGACATGGGCGTCGTCAGGGAGAAGCAGATACCGCCTTCGAAGGTCTACGCGACGTCCGCGAACCGAGAGAGGAACATCTATGAGACGGTTGGGGATAAGTGCAAGTTGGCAGAGATATCTGACAAGGAGAAGCCAGCTCTGGCAGTGTCTGTGTTGGAGGAGCTCTTCCGGAGACCGGTCTTCCTCCAGGAGCTGAGGGAGTGCGGCTTTGACGAGGTCACCGCGATGAGCGTCAAGGGGGAGGAGAGATCCGAGGCCAGGAAGCTCCTTCTGAGGAGCGGGATAGAGATACCTGGAAACGACCCCGCATACACATCCAGCGGGGCCTTCGAGGAGCCCGCCATACTCGTCCTCAGAGACCTTGTTCTAGAGAAATTCGATATAAACCATCTCAGGGTGGATACAAGACAGATGAAGCTGCCGGATCTGAGCTAGGCCGCCGAGGTGGACGCTCAGACTCGATGCCGGTTGTCCTCAGGCCGCCTCGGTCCCGCGACCCCGCGAGCGCCGGTAGTTCGTGGTAAGGCTGCTCACTTCCGTGCCTGACCCGATATCCACGATCAGGGTGATAGTTTCGATCCTCCGATCGACTTCTCACCGCCTCCTGCCCCACAGGACAGGACCTCATAGTTGGCCAGAGGGTCAACACCAAGCTGGTGACGCCGCCCTCGACTGTCACCCCCGCTAACGACGATTTCGGTGTATAAGAGGACGCCGAGCCCTCCGGTCAAGCCTAGCAGGCATTCAAAGTTCTCGTAGGTATATATACTTTGACAGCGGAACGCAGCAACGGTCAAGCGAGCGGTTCCGTCATGACCTCTCGATGAGCTCTATGAGGACCTCGTTCGGATCCTCGAAGAAGGCGATCCTCGGCCCACCAGGATTGAGGCGGAAGGGCTCGTCCGTCACGTTCCCGCCGGATTCCTTGACCTTCTGAAGGACGCCGTCCATATCGTCCGTCTCCAGGGCGATGTGGTCGAAGACCCTGTCCTCGTACTCCGCCTGAGAGTAGCTCTCCTGCCGGTTGTAGTGCGTGAGCTCCAGCTTCGCCCCGCCGCCCGGCGCCTCCAAGAACGCTATCTCCGCCTCGTTCTGCGGGATATCCCTCCGGCTCACCAACTTCAGCCCGATGGCCTCGTAGAACGCAATGGCCTCGTTCATGTTCTTCGCGCGGATGGATGTATGAGCAATCTTCATAGAACTCCTCCCCGGAGCTATCCCTCGCCCATCAGCTTCACGATGGCTTCCGCGAGCTCGCCGTCGCAGTCGATCAGGGCCTGGCGGGCCCTCTCTTCGCTGACGTTCGCCTTTTCTGCAACAAGTCTGACATCCTCCTCAGGGACCCGCGGGCCCTCATCTGACTTGGCGAACTCCTCCGCTTCCCCCACTATCTGATATGTGGTCTGGCCCTGGACCTCCATCTTCGTGACGGCGGCCCTCGGGATGATATATTCCTTGTCCGCTGTCCTGATGACGACCTCCTCCACGTTCTCCAGCTCTTCCGTCTTGATTCCCAACCGCTTCATGGCTGCCTGCATCTGCTTGGGACTCATCCGTCCTCCAGGTATCATCATGAACCGCAACGTGGTCGAACATTAAAACCTGTTGCATCGCCCCTACATTGCTCTTAAATATCGGCCGAACCTTCCAATCAGAGGATGCGAATCGCAGTCCTTCTTCGCGACAGGTGCCAGCCCAAGAGGTGCAACGTTGAGTGCATGAGCTACTGTCCTCCCGTGAGAACGGGCACCGAGACGATAGTGATGGGCGAGGATGGCAGGCCGGTCATATCGGAGGAGCTCTGCGTCGGCTGCGGCATCTGCATTCACAAATGCCCGTTCGACGCGATCCGCATCGTCGGTCTTCCGAAGGAGCTCGAGAAGGAGATCGTCCACCAGTATGGCGTCAACGGGTTCAGGCTCTACAGGCTCCCCACGCCGCATCAGGGGGAGGTGATGGGAATACTCGGGCCCAACGGGATTGGAAAGACCACGGTCATTAGCATCCTCTCCGGCGAGACCGTCCCGAACATGGG
>JAJISH010000243.1 GCA_022848825.1 Thermoplasmatota archaeon | reverse complement strand
ATGCAGCGGGGCGGGCCAGATACGCAATGTCTCCCGGCAGGGATTCAGCCAATTCATACGGATCACGACGTGTCCCATGTGCAGGGGATCAGGTTCCACATTTGATGAGCCGTGCGAGAAGTGTGGCGGAAGAGGGTCGGTTCGGAAGACGAGCTCGATAGAGGTCAACATCCCGAAAGGGGCGTACACGGGCCTCAGGCTCAGGATACTCGAGGAAGGCGAGGCCGGAGATCCCGGGGCACCTCCAGGAGACCTCTACGTGATCGTGCATGTGAGGCCGCATGAGATCTTTGAGCGGGACGGCGACAATCTCTGGATGCAAGTTCCGATTACAATCTCGCAGGCGGCTCTGGGAACGAGAATCCAGGTTCCGACGATCAATGGAAAGGCCGAGCTGAAGATCCCGAGCGGCACACAGACCCACACAACCTTTCGTCTGAAGGGAAAGGGCCTGCCCCGAATCAACGGGTTCGGGCGAGGAGACGAGATGATACAGGTGGTCGTTGCAGTCCCCGGAAAGCTCACATCAGAGCAGAGAAAGCTCCTGGAGGACTTCCAGAGGCTGACGGGAGACTACACCCTGTCGAAACCTCGGAAGAAATGAACGCAACCTCTGCCAAAGGAGACGGATGTTCCTATTCTGACGTTGGTAAGCCCACACTCCTTCGCAGCCGAGTGGCACTCATCGGCGATCCTTCGGGAGGTCGTGGGGATGTCCATCATCTCATACGTGCCGTGGAAGGCGAGAAGCGAGTACGGGATGTCGGGGGTCACTCCCAAACCAGCGTTCGAGACGAAATCGACATACCCGCTAGAAAAGCTTTGGCACACGCTTTGTGGAATTTCAATCTCCAAAAAACATTAAAATAGTCAAATTCAATTCAGACTGGAGCTAAGATGACCGCTAGTCAACCGCAGGGCGCTGCCCCGCCTGCGCAAGAGGGTTATCAGCAGTACCCGCAGCAATACGCACCACCGCCGAGACCAAAGAAGAAGCCAGAGGACATCATCAGCAATGGTCTAATCCTTGCAGTAGTCCTTCTCTCGGGCATTCTCTTCTTGGTAGGCGCGATGATGATTCATGCTACGGGTTTCCTGGACTCCTGGAACGACGCTGAGCTCATTGGCAACCTCAGGACAGCGTCTTGGATGTTGGCAGACGTTGCGATGTTCTTGCTCGTGTTCTTTATGGTTATTGCAGCCATATTGAGAGACGACTTCCATCACTGGGTACGCGTGAGCCTCGTCGCCTTCGGAGCAGTCATACTGCTGTATTTCCTCTCGGCAGTCTATGGGATGGGCCCCTAAGGGATGCACAGTAACGCGAGTGATTGCCATCACTCACAAAATCGTTATCTATAGCCATAGCCATGAACCCAGACGTGCGGAAGCTCATAGGAGTCTACACGGGAGATTTCGGTGTCTTCCACAATGTTCGAGAGATTCTCAAGGCAAGAGGAATCCCCTTCGTCGGCATCTCCGTTGGCGAAGAGGTCCCGGACACCGTTGGAGTCATACTCACGTCCGCAGAGGAGATGGATGACATAGACTTCGAACCCAAGGTCCCCCTCGAATCGATCGAGGAAGCGATTGGGCGGGCACTCTGCCTGCTCGCTGGAAAGACCCAGTTTGAGTGGTTGACCATAGGCATCGATCCAGGGCCCATGCCAGGTCTTGCAGCCATCGGGGACGGGGAGGTCCTCGAGGCCCGCACGGTCGGGTCGCCGGAGCACGTCGCCGCACTCGTGGGGGAATTGGCACGGATATACGGACCGAGGAACCTGAGAGTCCGCATCGGGCACGGAGACCCGCTGAACAGGAACAGGATAATAAACTCCCTCCTCGACGAGGACCGCTTGGTGGAAATCGTGGACGAGAAAGGGACCACGAGGAAGACGGGGAATCCTGATCTGGAAGCCGCGAAGCAGATTGCCGCTTCGAGAGGTGACCGCGTCAGGGAGAGATTTCATCTCACTCCAACGGCTGGGCAGCTCAAGGACGTTCAGAGGCTCAGCAGGATAGCTAGCGACAACAGGATAACGATCTCGACGGATTTGGCGAGGGAAGTAGCGGTCGGGAGCATCACGCTAGCCGAGGCTCTGAAGAGGCAAGATGGGTCGAAGAAAACGTAGTGCCCATTGGGACATCCACACCTCTTCTGATATTGTCAAGATAAGCTTTATAACCAAGCTCTGTCTATCAAGAAAAGTATGCCAGAAAAGGTAATGCTGAAGGTTGCTGAGGCCCCCCAATCGGATGTTGGATTGGGAAGGGCAAGGGTCGATACTCAAATAAGAGCGGCCCTCGGCATAGATGTCGGAGAGATTGTGGAGATCGTTGGAAAGAAGAGGACAGCGGCCAAGCTCTTCCGCGTGATGCAGGAGGACGAAGGCAAGGGCATAGTCCGCATTGACGGACTGGTGCGGAAGAACGCCGGTATATCGATCGGCGACAGGGTGGAGGTTACCAAGGCGGAGGTCAAGCCCGCCGAGCGGGTGATGATCGCGCCCATAATATCCGAAGGTCACAGAATCAGCTTTGGTGAGGGAATAGAGAGCTTCGTCAAGAGGGGACTTATCAAGCGGCCCGTTACGAAGGGCGACGTTGTCATCGTCCCTGGCATTGCCCTGATGGGCGGTGCCCTTCCCTTCATGGTCGTCAAGGGCGTCCCCCGTGGTATCGTCCAGATCACGGATGACACGTCCGTCGAAATCAAGGAGGAACCCGTGAGCGAAGCGGATATGGTCGCTCCCACCGTCAACTACGATGACATAGGCGGGCTCGGGGAAGAGCTCCTGAGGGTCAGGGAGATGATCGAGCTCCCGCTGAAGCACGCCGAGCTCTTCGAGAGGCTTGGAATCGACCCACCAAAAGGGGTCCTTCTCTACGGGCCACCCGGAACGGGAAAGACGATGATCGCGAAAGCCGTGGCCAACGAGGCCGGCGCCTACTTCTCCTCGATTCAGGGTCCGGAGATAATGTCGAAGTACTACGGTCAGAGCGAGGAGAGACTGAGAGAGAAGTTCGAGGAAGCGGAGAAGAACGCGCCCTCGGTCCTTTTCATCGACGAGCTCGACTCGATCGCACCGAAGCGGGAAGAGGTCACAGGGGAGGTCGAGAGGAGAGTCGTCGCTCAGTTGCTCACGCTGATGGACGGTCTGAGCGGCAGAGGGAACGTCATAGTCATCGGAGCCACGAACAGAGAGGAAGCAATCGACCCGGCGCTGAGGAGACCCGGCAGGTTCGACAGAGAGATCGAGATCGGTGTCCCGGATAGAGAGGGCAGGAAGGAGATCCTGCTGATCCACACTCGAGGCATGCCGATAGAGGGCTCGGACGAGGAAAGGGATGAGATCCTCACGGGACTGGCGGACATCACCTATGGGTTCGTTGGAGCCGACCTTGCGGCCCTGGCGAGAGAGGCGGCGATGAAGGCCCTTCGCAGATATCTCCCTGAGATCGACCTGGAGAAGCCCATTCCTTCCGAGATTCTGGAGAAGATGAGGGTCATGAAGGAGGACTTCAAGGAAGCGCTGAAGGAAGTGGAACCCAGCGCCATGAGAGAAGTGCTCGTTGAGATCCCCAGGGTCTCCTGGGATGACGTCGGTGGTTTAGACGACGTCAAGAAGGTCCTCAAGGAGACGATAGAGCTCCCGCTCAAGGACCCTGAGGCGTTCAAGCGGATGGGGATAACCCCGCCTCGCGGCATCCTTCTCTACGGACCGCCTGGCTGTGGCAAGACCCTGCTGGCGAAGGCCGTCGCTAGCGAATCCAAGGCCAACTTCATATCGATCAAGGGCCCCGAGGTCATGTCGAAATGGGTGGGAGAGAGCGAGAAGGCGGTCAGGCAGATATTCAAGAAGGCAAAGCAGGTCGCCCCCGCGATTGTCTTCCTCGACGAGATCGATGCGATCGCCCCGCGGAGAGGATCCTCCACGGGAGATTCCGGCGTGACGGAGAGGCTCGTCAATCAGCTGCTCACGTCGATAGACGGTCTGGAATCTCTCGAGGGCGTCGTCATCGTCGCGGCAACGAACAGACCTGACATAGTGGACCCGGCACTGCTTCGGGCGGGGAGGTTCGGGAAGCTCGTCCTCATCCCTGTCCCTGAGAGAGACGCGCGGCTCGAGATACTCAAGGTCCACACGCGGGAAATGCCGCTGAAGGACGTGAACCTGGAGGAACTGGCCGATCGAACGGAGAGCTTCTCAGGGGCAGACATCGAGTCCCTGTGCCAAGAGGCGGGACTGAGTACTCTGAGGAAAGACCCGGACGCATCGGAAGTGACGATGGAGGAGTTCGAGGAGGCCCTGATGCACGTGCACCCTTCGATCGACAAGGAGACCATGGAGTTCTACAAGATGATAGGAGAGGTCATCGAGAAGGGGACCATCACGAAGAAGGAAAGGCAGGACGCTCAGTCCATGTTCCGCTAGATGTTTTGTGGCGTTGGCCATCCTCTAATGCTAAATATTAGAAGGTCAATATAGGACAGGCTTAGGCCCAAGGAGGTATGGGATGAAGAGATTTGCAACAGAGCTGAGGGGAAAGACCGTTATGACGAACGATGGCCAGATCCTCGGCATGATAGAGAATTTCATTGTCGACACCAAAACGGGGAAGTTGCACGATGTTCTCGTGATTCCAGCTGAGGAGATTGAGACCCGCCTCTTCAAGACGGATCCGCAGGGGAGAATCATACTGCCCTTCACCGGCATGAAGGCCATCAAAGACGTCGTCGTGATGGACGTCGAGTAGCTATCCTGGCCGCCCGAGGACCGCTTCCACTACTTCTTTTCTGTCTTCAACCTGAACTCTCAGTATCGCCTCTATCGTCGCGGCGACTGACCAGCTCTCGATGATCAGTTCCGGCGATTTCTGGAAGGTCCATTCCACCGAGCCCGCTCTCATCCTATTTCAGCGTCTCCTTGACTTTCGTGGTAAGGTCAGAGATGTCCATTCCGGTCAGTGCCTTTATGAGCGCAGGCGCCTGAGCGGCTATGTCGACGACGCTGCCAACGAGATCCGAAGGGCCTCTGCTGCCCATGATTATGATCTTCTCAGTGTTCTCCAGAGGTCTGGCCGCCTCAGCGACGATTTCAGGCAGCTTCTCCACTATCAGCTCCGTGACGGCAGCTCGCCCGTACTGTTCCCAAGCCTGAGCCTTCTTGGCCATGGCCTCCGCCTCGGCGAGTCCCTTTGCGCGTATGGCATATGCCTCGGCCTCACCTTTCAGCCTGATTATGTCTGCCTCGGCCGTTCCTTCCTGGCGGATCTTCTCTGCCTGTCCGAGCGCGACCTTGGAGAGCCTCTCCTTCTCGCCCTCCGCGATGAGTATGAGCTTCTGCTTCTCACCCTCGGACGTGATTATGGCCCTCCTCTTCTCGCCGTCTGCCTCTGCTGCCACTGCGTCTGCATGAGCCCTTGCGGGAACCACTTGCTCGGCAGTCTGCTCTTGCTCCCTTCTCCGGACCTCCTGCTTCATGACCTCGACCTGCTTCTCCTTGTCCTTGATGTCGATTATCCTCTCCTCCACGACGAGCTCCTGCCTTCTGGTGGCGTCCTGTATCGAGAACGATATCTCTCTGTTGGCTCTCTCCCTTTCAACCTCCGCCTCCGCCTTCTGACGAGTGATGTCCCTGTCCCTGTGGTAGACCGCAACGTTGGCTTCCGCACTGGCATTCGCCTCCTCACCCTCCATCGCTGCCTTGGCCTCCAGGATGGTCGCCTCCCTGTTCGCGTTGGCCTTGCCTATCCGCGCATCTCTCTTGACCTCTTCCGTCTTCCTCACACCGAGCGCGTCAAGGTAGCCGTGCTCGTCCTCGAGATCCCTGATGACGAAGGAGCGGATGTCGATTCCCATGTTCTTCAGATCCGCGGCAGCCATGGTCTGAATCTGGCTCGATATCGCGTCTCTGTCACTGTTGATCAGTTCCACAGTGAGAGTCGCACAGACACCTCTGACGTGTCCCTCGAGAGTCTTCATGGCTATCTCGTTGATCTCCGAGTCTGACTTGTGCAGAAGATGCTCAGCGGCTGTGTCCATGGTTGCTGGATCGCTCGAAACCTTGACCTGCGCAACCGTCTTGATGTTGACCTTTGCACCGCTCCGCGCAACGTCTGTCACAATGTCGTTCACGTTGACATCGAGGGTTCGGACATCGAGCGGAAGGAACTCATAGGACTCAATGATGGGCACTATGAATTTCGCCCCGCCTGAAATCACCTGGTATCCCTTCTTGCCAATCTGCCTCCTCCCATACACGACCATGGCCCTGTCTGGCGGGACCTTCTTGTATCTCCAAGAATAGAGAAGGATGGGTGCGAAAACTCCCGCTACTATGGCCAGTACCGCTATCAGCAATATTACTTCTTCTTCCATCTACATACCTCCCCGTTTCATTATCTCTTGACTCTTACGCTGTGACCAACCACCGCCTCGATTGTCACGGCGGTGTCCGTGGGAATGGCCTCTTCGGCAATGGCAGGCAGTAGTGTTCGTCCTCTCTCGGTTGTCACCACAACGACCTGACCAGTTCTTCCGGGTTTGATCGCCACCGAGACAATCCCCTTCTCTCCCACAAGGTTCTTTGGATGCACGACGGTCGTTGTCTGAGTCTTCACGAATACCCTCACGACGACTACGTACATGATGCCCGCCGTCATCACGCTCACCATCATCGCTATGAACGGGATGATGAAGGAGTCCCAACCCTGCTGCTCGAGCACCGCGCCGACGCCTCCGAATGTCGTTCCGAAGGCGAGCACGATCGGAAGACTCAACGGACTGATTCCCGCTCCCGTGAAGTCGCCGTGCCCCACATCCCCCTCGAACCCTCCAAGGTCAAGGTCAGGGCCTTCGACATCGAAGTCCCCGCCAGCATCGAAGTCTCCTCCCGTGAACCCGCCCATTGCCACAGTTACGATCAGCAGGATCGCGCATATTATTGCAATCAACAGATAGATGCTTATGCCGTCCACGAAACCACCTCATTACTCCAGAAAGTCCTCCAGTCTCCTACCCGTCTCCTTCCAATCGGTCGTAATTCTCTTCTGTGCCTCTTTCTTTGGAAGCTTCAAAGCCTCATACTCGTGATCCTCTGACGCCCCTTGCTCCTCGGTGCGGTCCATTCCCCCCGAGCCGTCGGGGAGTCTCAACCCACAATGGCTGCAGTAGGTGTCGGAACCCGTAATCGGATATCCGCAGTAGTGACAGAACCTCCGCCTGACCTTCGCCTTCTTCTTGGGCTTCTTGGTCGCCTTCTTCTTCGGTTCCGTCTCAAAGACGGCGTCACATTCGTCACATTCCGTGGCCATAGGATTGACCAACGCTCCGCAGGATGAGCAGACATAGCCCCGGAAAATGATGCCTCTCTTCCCGAAACCGAGATCTCTGTCGAGGTCGAAGCCCAGATCCCTGTCAAGATCGAAATGCAGATCCCTGTCGTAATCGAAATGAAGATCTCTATCGTGGTCGAATAGTAGATTGCGGTCCAGATCGAAATTGAGTAGCTTCGTGTCATCCCCCCTAACTGGATGCGATTTTTTCAAATGAGCTTCAAGAATATAAGCGTTGCGGGGAGTTCAGATGACGCTCTCTGACATTTTATATATCTCTCTCCGCATACAGCTTTTCATCCCTATCGACTCGAGGAGGGTGGGTTTTGTCTGATGAGCAGAAAGATGCGATATTGAAGAGAATGGAAGACGAGAGCGTCAAGTTCGTCCTAATCCAGTTCATGGACATCCTGGGAATCGTCAAGAGCATCACACTCCCGGGCAACCAGCTTGAGAGAGCCCTGGACAACGGCGTCGTCTTCGATGGGTCCTCCATTGTCGGGTATGCCACAATCGAGGAATCGGACATGAGAGCCCTTCCCGATCCCTCCACATTCCGCATACTGCCTTGGACGTCAGGAGACACGAAGTGCGCGGGCATCGTGTGCAACATACACGAGGCGAGTGGCGACAGGTTCAGCGGCGATCCGCGATACGTGCTCGAGCTGATGATGGAAAAGGCGGCCGAAGACGGACACATTTTCAACACGGGTCCAGAGTACGAGTTCTTCCTCTTCAAGATAGATGAGAACGGAAACCCAACAACAAACCCCGGTGATGCTGGCGGATACTTCGACCTTCTCCCTCTCGATGAGGGCGATATGGTCCGGAAGAAGACCACTCACCTTCTGAATGCGCTCGGTTACGAGGTCGAAGCCTCGCATCACGAGGTCGCTCCTGGTCAGCACGAGATAGACCTAAGGTACACCGACGCGATGACCTCGGCCGACAGGGTCCTGACCCTCAAGAACGCGATTAGGACAGTCGCCCTCGAGCACAGGCTTCACGCCACATTCATGCCAAAGCCGATATTCGGAATCAACGGAAGTGGGATGCATACTCATCAGTCCCTGATAACGAAGGACGGAGAGAACGCGTTCTACAATCCCGATGGTGAGTACGAGCTCAGTGACACGGCCCGCTGGTT
>JAJISH010000242.1 GCA_022848825.1 Thermoplasmatota archaeon | reverse complement strand
CGTCAACATAGAGGTGGGCCCCGTCGTCATCCAGTATCAGCTGGAGCTGGCGGCGGGCACCAAGGTGCACAAGGTCATGGCCCTTTCGGACGATCTCGCCATGGCGCTGAAGACCCCGAGCGTCCGAATAGTCGCCCCAATCCCCGGCAAGTCGGCCGTGGGAATCGAGGTGCCCAACAAGAAGAGGGCTATTGTGCGTATGAGGGAGATCTTCGAAGCGCCGAGTTTCAACCGCAAGCGCTACCAGATTCCGCTTTTTCTGGGCAAGGATTGTTCGGGCAACGCTATATTCGCCGATCTGACGGACATGCCGCACCTGCTCCTCGCAGGGGCCACGGGTTCGGGAAAGACCGTCTGTCTCAACACGATAAGACTGGGTATGCTCATGACGCAGTATCCGAAGGACCTGAAGCTTCTTCTCGTTGACCCCAAGATGGTCGAAATGGCAAGCTTCAAGGACATTCCGCACCTTATCAATCCCGTCGTCACGAACATGAAAAAGGCCCCCACCGTGCTGGCTTGGGCGGCGACCAAGATGGACGAGAGATACGACCTCCTTGCGGAGGCGGGCGTGAGATCGATCGTGGGATACAACGCGCTGGGACCCAAGGAAATAGTCAAGAGGAGCGACCGGGAACTGCCCGGGCACCTTCCATATATAGTGATCATGATCGATGAACTGGCGGACCTGATGTCGGTGGCCACCAAGGAGGTCGAGATGTCGATAACCCGGCTTGCCCAGAAGTCGCGTGCCGTTGGGATACACATCGTGCTGGCCACGCAGAGGCCGTCGGTTGATGTCATCACCGGGCTCATAAAGTCAAATCTTCCCGCCCGCATTTCGTTCCGGGTGACGTCCAAGATAGACTCGCGCACGATTCTGGACCGCAACGGCGCCGAGAAGCTTCTCGGGCAGGGCGACCTTCTGATGCTTCCTCCCGGCAGCACTGATATGATTCGAGCGCAGGGAACGTACGTGAGCGATGCCGAGGTCCGCGCCGTTGTGGAGTTCATCAAGGCGCAGGCGGAGCCGGAGTACTACGAGGATCTGGCGGACTGGGATGAGGAGAGAGAATTCGAGGAGTCGCGCGATGACCCGCTCTACAACGACGCTATAAAGGTCATCGTCGAGACCCAGCGGGGGTCCGCATCTCTTCTTCAGAGGAGACTGGAGATAGGTTACACGCGTGCCTCACGGTTCGTAGACATGATGGAGGAGGACGGAATAGTTGGAGGCCACCGAGAGGCACAGTCGCGAAAGGTGCTCCTGACGCTCGAAGAGTGGGAACAGAAGAACGCCTCTCTATGAGTCCCCTCCGCACTCTCTATGTATTCGTCTCGTTTCTGCTGATTGCCGCTGCCTGTCCGGTCCTCGCATACGCTGATGAGAAGCTCCCCATCAAGTGCACCGTCGGCGAGAACGGAGAGCTGGAGATGTGGGAGGAAAACGGCGAGAAAGTGACCCTCGGCGTGGGCGGCGTGGTGGTGACCAGGGGAGAGTACCGTCTCGAGGCCGACCGCATCGTGGTGTGGACCGGCAAGGTCAACCACTGCTACGCGGAGGGAAACGTGGTTCACAATGAACTCGGCAGTAAGATGCGCGGCGAGGCCTTGGAATATGACCTCGACGCGAGGAAGGGGCG
>JAJISH010000241.1 GCA_022848825.1 Thermoplasmatota archaeon | reverse complement strand
TGCTGTCGCCTTTCCCGAACCAAGGCATGGGCAACGCCAGGTCGCAACACAACTCCCCAAATTGTGGCCTATCCGTCGTGCTGGTCTCCGCCCGCCTTCTCGCCTCAGGCTACGGCGCGGACCAGATGACGTCTCTGTTCTCGTCAAACAGGATCAAGGACGATGGCGGTCGATAGGTGATCTCTCCTGTGTCCGCTGAGGCGATAGGTGTCCATCCGACGACCGCGCGTGGTACACCGTCAAGATCCCTCAACTGCATATATCGCGGTGAAAGCTGAATGATAGGCCTTGGCTGCCCGGGAATATAAAGGGCCACGCCTGATTGATCCTGTACCTCAGCGCGCATCTCTCCTTCCCGGTCGAATAGCCGAAGTGCAGCGTCGTCTTCGTCTCGTCCCGTTGCAAGTAATACGACTCTTGGCATCCCCGACTTGTCCAGCAAACTGAACACCGTGTAATCATCCTGGTCAATCTCGAGCACCGCACGTTGGATTCCGTCCTTATCGCGGAGAATCAGCATTTCCGTCTCGATGATGTTACTCTCCGGTGCTGCCTGCCCCATCAGCATCGCGGCCCCGCCCAAGATAAGCAGCCCCATCCCCGCGATCTTCATCAGCCGGTTCTGCCGCTCCAGCTTCGCCACTCGCACCACGACGGCCAGCATGTCTTCGCTCATGTCACGCCCCCTTCCTCTTCCGTCGCGCCTTCATCAACCCTCCCTGTCCCTCCGGGGTGTCCCCCTCACTGCCGCCCCCTTTTGATCAAGGTGAACGGAGGGCTCTCCGGGTCGTCTCCGTCAAACTGTTCCGCATGATCCACGGCCCGCTGCCATAACTTGCTGAGTTCCCTCGGAGGCAAGCGCGGCCACCGGTCCTTGCAATAGTCCGGGTTGTGTCTGGGATACGACAGCTTAATAACAAGATCCCAGAACTTGTCCTTGTTGCCCTTGGGCGTTTGGTAAAGGAATAACCCCGCTTCGCGGAGAAAGTCGTTCGCCTCATCAACCCACTTCGGGTCGGTCATGCCCTCCTCAACCCACTTCTCTTCATTCATTGCTCGCCGCCTCCGTCTTCTCCTGTTTCGGTCGCCCGATGAACCTGATCCCAGCGGTGAAGTAGTGGGGACTCATCTCTGCTCGAACCTGCTCATCGTCTCCCTCCCCAGGTCCAGATACCGTCCTTCTCCTTAAACCTCCAGGCGACCAACCGGCGAACGCCGTCCGGCGTCCGGGTGGTCATCTGCCCCCGGCCCTTCCTCGCCCTGGTCGCGGTCATCGGGTTCGCCTCCTTGCTTGACTCCCGAGTGGAGGGCTCTTATCTTGCGCCACGCAGGCCTCGTCTCCCCGGCGGTCGTTCTACCCTGCGGAGACGGCCGCTGGGGCGTCCCCATGCTCGTCAAGTGCCCGAAGTGCCGAGCCGTCAGCCGAATACACGTGGCGGTCGGCGATCCGCCCGTCACTAACTTCTTCTGCCCCACCTGTCAGAAGATCGTCCTGATGGATCTGCTCCGTGACGAGGTCAAGTCCACGTCTAGCGCCGACACTGTCGAGAAGATCGAGCACAGGAAGAAGATCCTCGTGGCTGATGGCAACGCGAGGGTGCGCGCCTTCGCGGCTGGCCTCCTGCGGGCGGCCAACTGTGACGTTTTGGAAGCGGAGGACGGCCCGCAGGCGGTCTGTTTGATCAATGCGAAGCGCCCGGACCTGATCCTGCTCATGAGCGAAGTTGTTTCCGAGAAGGAAGTCCTCGGAACTC
>JAJISH010000240.1 GCA_022848825.1 Thermoplasmatota archaeon | reverse complement strand
TTGAGGACCTCGATGTACTTGCGTCTCTCCTCGCCTTCATGGGTGTACATGAGCAGGACGATCCCATCCACTGCATGGGCGATCTCCGGCGGATAAAGCTGACCGGGAGCGACCTCGCCCGTCAGGACCGTCACGCAATCCCAGTTCTTCAGCCTGGTGACCAGATCGAACAGGAATGTCCTGTAGTTGTTCTCGATGAAGTCGCAAACGACGGTGATCGGATCGATGACTATCCTCTGTGGCATGATCGCGGCGATCTTCTCGTCCAGGATGTCGAGGATCTCATGAGGGCCACTCTCCCTTATGTCGTGCCCTATGTCGATATAGATTATTTCCCTGCCGAAGTACTCTGGATCGACGAACTCGAACTGGGAGGAGAATCTCAGCATCCACTGGGTGGGCTCGCTGAGCGTCGTGAAGAATATGCACTGCTCTCCGTTCTTGGCACCCTCGAAGAGGAACTTCTGAGCGAAGGTCGTCTTTCCCGTCCCAGCACTCCCAGCGACGAGGAGAACCGAGGGGAATGGAAAACCTCCAGATATCATCTCATCCAGGCCAGGCGTTCCGCTGGACCGTCTTATTATCGCGTTATTCATGGATCATCCCTCCCTCGCCGTCTGACGGGCGGGCCATGGGGGCGTGCTCTTCCTGGAACTCCTTGGGAACCTCCATGAAGGCTGCGTTGCCCATGTCCACCAATCTGTCGGAGCTGTCGGCCAGGAACTCGTAGACATCCCTCTGGGTCTCCCGGTCAATCGCGAACGCAGTGAAGGACTTCGGATTGGACGCGACAGCATCGAGGAACTCCTTCAGGAAGCGCTTTCCGGTTCCCAGCTCGTTGTAGTGGAAGATCGCGGAAATGTCGTCTATCACCACGAAGTCGCTCTCGATGATCTTGATGACGGATGTAGAGCCGTCCGGGGTCTTCCCGATCAGCTGCAGGTCCTCGAATATCTTGGGAATCTGGAATGGGCTGTCCAAGAACGTGGTCTGCTTCCAATCCATCTTCCTCTCCCCAGATATCTTGGAGACGGCGTCGATGAAGAGCATCTCTTCGTAGTCGACCTTGTGGATCCTCAGCAGGTGGGCCATGTAGTGATAGGGCCGGTTGATGGACAAGAAGATCCCTCTGGGCCCTCTCTCCTCTAGAAGGGACTTAAGCGTGATGAGATTGGTTTTCGCCAAGTAGACCCTGTCCGTGTTCACTAGGAGCCTGTTCTGCGAGGTCTTCATCATTTGGGATATGACGTCCCTCATGGCGATTACTTCAGTTTCGTATACCATTAGGACCCAGCCTAATCAAAAGAATTGAGCCACGCTATTAAGTGGATTTCGCACTGATTATCAGAACTGATAAGCTCGAAGTGAGCTGGCAAATGCACAGAAAGGCATTTTCAGGGGGGATTCTTAGTCTTGAGTGAACACGACCTTTTCGTCCATCACACGAACGTCAAGAAGCGTCTGGATTCTCATATCCAACTCCTTCTCGAGTTTCTCCTTGTCCGGGTTCTTGTTGAACACTATCACGACGTCGATCAGAACCGCCTTGAGAGTTCTCAACGCCTGGACTATCGCCCTTAGGGTCCCGCCCGTGCTCAGGACATCGTCAACGAAGACGACCCTGTCTCCTTCGTCGATGGAATTGATGAACATATCCGAGCCCGAGTATCCAGTGATCTGCTTGACTGAAACCTCACCGGGAAGCCCGTATTCCCTCTTCCTGATGAAGACATATGGGATGCCCGTTGCCAGAGAGAGCGACGCTGCCAGGGGAAAGCCCATCGACTCCGCTGTGACTATCTTGTCGCAGTCGAGATCCGCCACACTGATCATGGCCTCCGTCACTTCCTCCAGGACCTCAGGGTCCCCGAGCGGAATGCCATCCGTTATGGGGTGTACGAAGTACTCATAGTCACCGAACTTCACGACCGGGCACTCGTCCATGGATTTCTTCAGCTTCTCCAGCATACGATCGCTTCCTACTCGTTCCCAACCAGGTCCAGGGCCGCTTCGTTTGCCCTTTCGAGTATCTCATCCTCCCCCTCGATCTTTCGGTTCTGCATCAGTATCTTCCCGTCGCAGATCACGGTGTCAACGCACGATCCGTTCGCAGCGTACGCCAGATCCGACACGAGGTTGTGACCAGGATGAAGCTGCGGCGCCCTCAAATCGACCAGGACGATGTCCGCCAGCTTCCCGGGAGCGATTCTCCCTGCATCGATTCCAAGGGCTCTGGCACCGTTTTCCGTCGCCAGGGCGACCGCCTCTTCGGCGGGAAGGACTGTCGGATCCCCCGTGAACGCCTTCTGATAGAGCGCCGCGAACTTCACGGTCTCGAACATGTCCAGCGTGTTGTTCGACGCGCAACCATCGGTCCCCAGAGATACGAGAAGCCCCGCTTCCTTCATCTCACTGTATGGTAGGGCCTTCCCAACCGCGAGCTTCATGTTTGAAACGGGATTATGGGACACCTTGACATCGTGTTTACTGAGGAGGTCGATCTCCTCCTTGTTCAGCCAGATAGAGTGAGCGGCAACGAGACGAGGGTTCAGGAACCCTATCTCCTCGAGGAATTCAACTGGCCTCTTCC
>JAJISH010000024.1 GCA_022848825.1 Thermoplasmatota archaeon | reverse complement strand
CTTGTCGAGTTTTCGGATCTCTTGCTGGAGGGTCATCCCTTTACCATTGGCCTCATTCAGCTTTTTGGCCTTCTCGAGACAGACCTTGTCCTCGCATCTCTGGAAGAGATTGTACTCGGTCACTGTGCACTTCCCGCACTTCACCCTTTCAATGATTTCCAAGGTTTCCTTGCACAAGGGACAACTCGCAGTGAAGACTTCTATTTCGGCCATATAGTCACCTGTTCATCCCAGTATATCGCATGTGTCCCGAAAAGGGTTTCGTCCCGACAACAGCCCATATAAGAAGCTAGCGCTCGGATGGATAGGATGTGTTATCCCTCGGAACTTGGAACCACGGCACCCACGTGCGGTCCATCGAATGGAGAAGTGTCAGTGTTCATATTGAAGTAGGACATTTCTGGAGCCGAGCCTATTGCGTGCACATTCTTCCACCGTATTATGAGGTGCCAGGAAAACACTTATATCGAGGCCGTCATCATGGTATGAAGGAGTCGAATCGGAGGGATCCGTGGAGGTGCAGTCCGTGAGTTTAAGCAAGTCTGAAGAAGTATTTCGCCACATCTTCGATGATGCAGATGATGGCATGGCATATATGGACACTACCGGGAAGATACTGGAAGCCAACAAGAGTGTTGCCAGAGTCCTTGGCAAACCCAAAGGGGATCTTTTAGGGAAGCACTTCTCCGACGTATGTGCAGCATCTCCCGAAGAGAAGTCAAATGCGGAGAGGGCGTTTCGACAAGCCCTTACTGGAAAGAAGATCCTCCTGAACCTGCACTTCAAAGATGAAAAAGGTGAAGAGGTGGACTTCGAGTGTTTGCCAAGTCTCATCAAATCAGGTAACAGAATCTCGGGCGTGATGACTATCATGAGGAACGTCACCGAACGCAAGAGAACAGAGGAGTCTCTAAGGAAACGGACACACGATCTTCGTGAACGCGTCAAAGAGTTGAATTGCTTGTTTGGGGTTTCAAAGTGTCTGACGGAAACGGACGTGTCAGATGACGAGGTTCTGCAGAATACAGTCGGTCTGATTCCAGACGGCTGGCACTATCCAGATATAACATGCGCTAGAATCAGGTACGAGGATAGGCAATTCGTAACTCGCAACTTCAGAGAGACTGAGTGGAAACAGGTCACCGACATCGAAGTCTCCGGGGACAAGTCGGGGACTGTGGAAGTCTACTATCTGGAAGAAAGACCTCCATTTCACGAAGGACCGTTTCTGAAAGAAGAGCGAGACTTGATTGATGCTCTGGCCAGAGAAATCGGGGAATATGTCGAACGCGCGAGCTTTCTGAATGCGGTGCAGGAGAGCGAGAAGCGGTTGAGGAGTATACTCGAATCATCTCCGGACGCTATCACGGTTGCCGACTTGAATGGAGAAATCGTGGACTGCAACCAGGAAGCCTTGAATCTTCATGGGTTCTCATCGAAAGGTGAGCTGATCGGCAAGAGCGCCTTGGACTTGATCGCCAAAGATAACAGACGGAGAGCGGCTAAGAATGTGGAGAATGCCCTGAAAGTGGGCCCTGCGAAGAACGTAGAATCTGTTTGCCTGACCAAGGATGGTCGCGAATTCCCGGCTGAGATCTCAGCAAGTGTGTTGCGGGATGCCTCAGGAAACCCTACACATTTCATAGGGATAACCAAAGACATCACCAAACGCAAGGAAGCGGAGGAAGAGCTTCGGAGGAGCGAGGAGAGGTTCAGAACACTATTCGAGTTCGCGCCCGATGCTTGCGTTCTGTTCGACGCGGAAGGGAACTTCGTGGACGGAAACAAGGCAGCAGAGAAGTTGCTGGGTTATACATTGGAAGAGGTACTAGGGAGGAATCTATTCGATTTGGGGGTTTTCTCCCCCGAGGACATCGAGTGTGTCCTCGAGAACCTGATGAAGACTGTGAACGGGCAACCCTCAGGGCCCGACGAGTTCGTGCTGAAACGCAAGGATGGCGATCGGATTTCGGTGGAAACAAGGACCCTGCCCATGAATATCGAAGGTCGAGATATGATATATGCCATCGCCCGAGACATTACCCTCCGAAAGCAAGCAGAGGAGGCAAAGGTCGGGTTGATCTCGAACATATCGCATGAGCTCCGAACCCCACTCACGAGCATTCACGGGTATGTCCGCGTCTTGCTTTCGGGAAAGATGGGAGAGTTCTCTGAGGAGCAGAAGAAGGCACTCGAAGTCATTGCAGAAGAGTCCGATAGGTTGAGGGGGTTGATAGACAGTTTCCTGGATCTGATGACAATCGATGCCGAAGGTCTCAAAATGGACGTGAATGAGATTTCCCTCTCCCAGGTCATCGACAGCTTGATGTCCTCTATGGAGATGGAGCTGGAGAAGAAGGAGGTTTCACTGTCCAAGGACTTCTCGCCTGACCTGGACCCCATTATGGGGAATGAGGCGAAACTGCGTCAGGCGCTCTCCAATCTCCTCGACAACGCGATCAAGTTCACGTCGAGCGGGGGTGCCATTCAGATTACAGCGAAAAGAGACGATAAGGCAGTCGTGGTGGAAGTGGCAGACACGGGAATAGGGATAATCCCAGAGGACCTTCCTCACGTGTTCGAAAGATTCTATCAAGCAGACAGCTCTTCGACACGGGGGTTCGGAGGTGCGGGCCTGGGTCTGGCCATATGCAAAGAGATTGTTGAGGCCCACGGGGGACGAATCGAAGTGGAAAGCGAAATTGGCAAGGGATCTGTCTTCCGTGTGGTCCTGCCACTTGGGAAGGAGGTGATCGATGGCTAAGAAGAGAATACTTGTGGTGGACGACGAACAGAATATTCTCGACCTTGTGGGAGTGATACTGGAAGCGGAGGGCTACGAAGTTTCGAAGGCCAGAAGCGGTGACGAATGCGTTGGCGCGATACAGGAAGTACACCCACACCTGACCTGTTGGACATCATGATGCCGGGAATGGATGGATGGGTTGTCTACAGAAAGCTGAAAGAGGACCCAAGTACGAGAGACATCCCAATAGCGATGCTCACTGTCAAGGCACGCACCATTAACAAGGAAATGGCTCTCGACGTGATTGGTGTCGAGGACTACATCACAAAGCCCTTCAATGCTGAGGATCTCGTGAGACGCGTCCGGAAGCTTCTCTCGAGCAGCTTTCGCAGCATCTAACTGCCCTCAGACCATCCTCTCCGGGATTGTACTCCTTGCTGGCGCGCTCATGGAAGACGACAATCTGATCCCACGGGCCAGTAGTTGACACGATGTAATGATTGCGCGAGTCGACTTGAACCTTTCATCTTCCCTGGAGACTCTGAGGCGATTCCTCAGTCTTCGGGTTCCCCAATAGGAATGTCGCCCTTCAATGAGGAGTGCGACGTTTCTTGAGCGGTCTCCCTCAATCCTCCGACTCAATCGAATCCACGACCGGGGATTTGTCACCAGCACAGCATTCATATATCCCGGACAAGAATAACAACAGGGACTTTTCCCAGAGGGGGAGAATATGAAGCTGAAGAACTCGTTCGGAACCAAGTTCAGTGGGACCATAGACAAGATGACTGCTGTCAACAGGAACGGCGTCAACTTCCTCAGGACGCACGTCATACCGCGCAATCCAAGATCGCCGGTGCAGCAGAGGAACAGGAACCATTTCGCGGAAGGCGTCGAGACGTGGCGCTCCCTGCGTGAATCGCAGAGACGCTTCTACAACGGGATCGCGAAGAGGACGTCGGGATACAACCTCTTTCTCAGCAAGTGGATGGAATCCCACACCAGGGGTGAAGAGCCCACCCTCCCGCTCATCCTGGCGGGAACCCCGCTCGAGGGCGACGACGGCTGGTTCATCCTACGCCAGGGCAAGACGTCACTGTTCGAGTGCCCGCTCGCGGATGCATTCGAGATCGCTCTGACTGTCGAGGACGCTCCCTTTGACTTCGTACTCAGGCTGGGCGGTGTCGAGGATGTTATCACTATTGAGAATGTCTCTGCCCTTGGGCTGCCAGTAACCTTGGAGGGGCTCGGGCTCAAGGTGCAACTAGATCTCTCCAACGGTGCTTCCAGATAGATACCTTCCTGCCCCGCAACAGCTCCTATTCAACCAAGGCATAGCTCCGTCATAGCTCCGTTCTAGCTTCGATATAGCTCCGTTTCAACCAAGGCATTACTCCGTCTCAACACTAGTCCTACTATTATCCCAATTCTATCCTCCTCTAAGCAAGCCTCAGGATTGAGAAAAGCTTGGGCAGACTCTACCACCAGCTAAGGCGCGAAGTGCTCGATATCCAGGATCGACCCGACGCGGTCGGGCTTGAGAACGGCCTTCACCTTCATCCCGTTCTTGACCTCGGCCGCCTTGATGTAGTGCACCAGGCCTCCCTGCGTGCCGTCGATCCGAACGAAACCGATCACGAACGGCTCTGCGAGCTTCTTGTCGTCGATGTCAACATGGACCTCCGTGTGAGCAACGACCGCGCCCTCGAGGGGCACGTCCTTCCACTCGTCCAGCTCGGCGAAGCACTTCTCGCAGTACATCCGCGGCGGCACGTACGTGATGTCGCACTTCGGGCAGCGCGTTCCCACGAGCTTGCCGTTGTCCTTGAGCTCGCGGAAGAAGCGCTCACCAGCGATTCCTGCGGTGTAGATGTACTGCGCCTCCATGTCCCCGTGCCAGTGCGTGAAGCTCATTCCTCTCCCTCCTTGAGCGGGCGGAAGTACTTGATGTCCGTGATCGCCCCCTCACGCTCCTCGGGCGGCTTCCAGACGGCCTTCACGGGCATGCCGATGTGTATGTCCTCCTTCGTCGTCTCGTCGAAGTAGTGCATTATGCCCATCTTCTCGGACGCGCCGTCTATCGAGACCACGCCCACGAATATGGGGTCCGTGATCCTCCTCGCGTCCTTGTCCAGATATGAGATGGAGTACGTCTCTATCTTGCCGGTGTCCTTGATGTACACCCACTCGGTCGTCGGTTTGAAGCACTCCTCGCAGAACATCCTCGGCGGGAAGAGTATCCTCTTGCAGGAGTCGCACTTGCGCGCGATGAGCTTCCCGTTTTTCATCTCCTCGAGGAATCTGGATATCGCCTCGCCGGTCGCCCAGGCGTACTTGACCCTGGGGTCCCACTTGTTCACTATCACGTCGCCGTCCTTCATCTGCTTCGAGGAAAGCTCCACTCCTCTCGGGTTCTCTGGTTTCGTCACGTCATCCCCTCCTCATTATGAGCACGCTGCCATACTGCATCAGGTCACCCCACGCCTGGCAGATGCCCACCTGCGGGTCGTTCGGAACCTGCCGCTTTCCCGCCTTCCCCGCGAGCTGCCAGTATATCTCGCAGGCCTTGATCCCCATCGTGGCGGCGATCGGGTTTCCGACACCGAGCAGCCCGCCCGACGGGCATACCGGAAGGTCGCCGTCACGCTCCGTGACTCCTTCCCGCGTAAGAATCGGGGCCTCTCCCTTGTCGCACAGGAGCAGACCCTCCATGTGGTGCAGCTCCTTGTAGTCGAACGGGTCGTAGGGCTCGGCCACGTCGATCTCCTTTCGCGGGTTCTCGATCTTCGCCATCTTGTACGCCATCTTGGCGGCTCCCGCGACGTACTCGGGGAAGTAGAGGTCCCTATCCGTCCACATCGTGCTGTCGATGCACCATCCCGCGCCGTCGAGGTAGACCAGGTCGTCCGTGAGCTTCTTCGCTACTTCCTCCGATGCGAGGATCATCGCGGACGCGCCGTCGCTCGGCGGGCTGATGTCCAGTCTCTGGACGGGCCACGCCATCATCTCCGAGTTGAGCACGTCGTCGATCGTCAGATTTGCTGCCAGCTGCGCGCACGGGTGGTCCAGCGCGTTCCTCTTGTTCTTGACCGCGACCCTGGCGATGTCCTCCTTCTTGAGGACACTTTTGACAAAGGACACATCTCTCGGGTAGTCAGCAACGAGAGAGTCTACGCAGTCTTTGTACCTTTAGGCAAGGAGGTTTA
>JAJISH010000239.1 GCA_022848825.1 Thermoplasmatota archaeon | reverse complement strand
GTCCAGAGGCATCCTGCCTATGCACGGTATCGCCATGGGTATGAACTCCTTCACCCCGACCATCTCGACGAGCTCCTCGTCCGAGGGCGCGCTTCCCCGACAGTATATGACGAGCGTATCGGCACCGTCGGTCATCTTGCTCTCCAGGTAGCCCCTGAGCGCGTCCTTGTCGTAGTAGTACGTGTCGATCGCGTTTATGGGACAGGCGGGCGCGCAGATACCGCAGATCATGCACTTCTCCTGGTCAAGGACAGCGACGTTCCTCTCCGTGTCGATCTCGATCGCCTCGTACGGGCAGGCGGCCGGACATATCCGGCACTCCCCGCAGTCATCGGCGTGAATGTCTATTGGAAAATCCATCTCCGACTCCTCCTCGGTCATACGCCAGTATCATGAAGGCTCGATTTATAAAGCTTGTTAGCGTTATCTACTTATCCAACCTGGAAGTATCCATATCGACCCTGGTGGAGATATGTGGGATGTAGTCATCGTCGGTTCTGGCCCTGCAGGCCTCTTCGCGGCCAACGAGCTAGCGGACGGCAGGAGGATCCTCGTCATCGACATGGGCAAGGGCGTGAAGGAGAGGGAGTGCCCGCTCAAGTACGACTGGGGGTGCGAGAAGTGCAAACCCTGCGACATCATGTGCGGTCTTGGCGGGGCGGGAACGTTCTCTGGCGGGCGGCTGAACCTGAGACCCGACATCGGCGGGGACCTGACGGAGTTGGTGGAGACCGCCGAGCAGGCCTGGCAGCTCATTGAGGATGTTGACAGGGTCTTCCTGAAGCACGGAGCACCGCAGGAGCTGCACACACCGGACCAGGGCGACGTGGAGAAGCTCAGCCACAAAGCCGCGTCCGCAGGGGTCAAGTTCATCAACATCCCGCAGAGGCACATCGGCTCGGACAACGCCCCGAAGGTGATAGAGGCCTTCGCCGAGGACCTGAGAGGCCGAGGCGTCGAGTTCCTCTTGGACACGAGAGTCACTGATCTGCTGATAGAGGACGGCGTGTGCCGAGGAGTTCTGACGGGTGACAAGGAGATCCTCGCCAAGGCAGTAATCCTGTGCCCCGGTCGAGTGGGCGCACCATGGGTGGAGGACCTCGTGGCAAGAGAAGTCATGACGGCGCGTTTCGGACCCATCGACGTCGGCGTGAGGATCGAGGTCCCCGCGATAGTCATGGACCCCGTCACGAAGGTGAACATGGATCCGAAGTTCCATATCCATACGAAGACGTACGATGACTTCGCCAGGACGTTCTGCACGAACGCACGAGGATACGTCGTCAGGGAAAGGTACGACAGCTTCATCGGCGTGAACGGGCACTCCATGGTCTCGGAGCACTCGAAGAACACGAACTTCGCCCTGCTCGTGAGGGTGGAACTGACCGAGCCTGTGGAGAACACGACCATCTACGGCAGGTCCATCGCCGAGCTCGCGACAACGATCGGCGGCGGGAAGCCCATCATACAGAGGATGGGGGACCTGAGAAGGGGAAGGAGGTCGAACCGGGAGCGGCTGAAGTCCAACCTCGTCGTGGGAACGCTCAAGGATGTCGCACCGGGAGACATCTCCATGGCCCTCCCCGGTCGCATAGTGACCGACATCATCGAGGCACTGGAGAAGCTCAACGAGATCATACCCGGTGTCGCGGCGAACTCCACGCTGATTTACGCGCCCGAGATCAAGTTCTACGCGATGGAGGTCGAGGTCGACGAGAGGATGCAGACGAGCGTGCGGAACCTGTTCGCAGCAGGCGACGGGGTCGGTCTATCGGGGGACATCGTCAACGCTTCTGCCACGGGAATCCTGGCGGGAAGGGGAGTCAAGGAGACTCTGAGCTGATGCCCGACCTTCTGGAAAGGAAGAAACCCAGCTCCTTGAATGGAGTGATAGAGGAGGCGTGGAAGGAGCTCGAGTCGAGGGACCGAGCGACCGTGGCCAAGCACTCGCTCGGAGAGCTGAAGGACGGGGTCCTCGAGATACTGTTTCTCGGGGAACGATATCTCCTGGACTTCGATGAGCGAGTCGTCAAGAACGTCGACGGCTCGGCTGCGAACCGTTTCTTCGCGACTCTCGTTCTCCACTACGTCGTCGGCGTTGACGAGTCGATGCCCACGGGTGAACTGGTTTCCTTCAGGGAGTTCTGGGGCGGGGAATCATATCACGGCGCCTTCGTGAGCAGGGCGATACAGCCCGTCAAGGACGCATTCGCGGAGGCCCCGGAAGAGCTGGAGGGCCGCGCGGAGAAGCTGGGTGGGAGGAGAGTTGACCGCGGCGATGTCTCCTACGAGATCCCCGTCTTCCCGAAGGTCGCGCTGACGATCATCATCTGGAGGGGGGATGAGGAGATACCGGGATCTGCGAACATGCTCTTTGATCGCCTCGCAGGGCGGATCCTGCACACCGAGGACCTGGCGGCCTTGGGAGAGCTGGTCGCGAGGATGCTTGTCCAGTAGTGTGAGTGGGCGGAGAGGGGAACGTTTATGAACGGACGGACGATTCATCTCTCGGAGTGGATATCTTGTATGGACAGACACAACCGCCGTCACAGTATGTGGGACCGCCCCCGATCGTGAGGAGACTTCACACGCCAGCGGGTCTGAAGTACGGAAGCTATGGGATGTTGCTGGGGATAATCACCTCGATCTTGAGCCTCATCACCGTGATTCCATTGGCGACCTCACCGGACCTGACGAACATGACCGCGCCCACCATCGCCTTCATAGTGGGCATGGCTTGCCTTGTCAGCATACTCGCGCTAGTGATGTTCATCTTCTGGATTCTTCTCCTGTACGAGATGCACGTGGGGAGGCGTGAGTTCGGACCCAGACACGCATCGAGGGTATCGGCGGGCATCATCCTCATAGTCCTGGGCATTGTCCTGATGATTGTCGGGATCATCGCAACCGTCGCCGCTGCATTCATCGGCTTCGATCCCTCTGGAGGCGTGACCGACATAGATGCTGCACAGTTCAGGACGAGCATGGCCGTCGGTCTGGTCTTCACGATCGCGAGCGCCGTCGCAATCAATCTGGCGCTTGTCTTTTTCGCGCGGGAGATCATCGAGCCAGAGAAGATGAACCTCCTCTGGGCAGCCTTTGCCCTCGCCGTCGCCGCGCCCATAATCTCGTCGCTCATCACGATATCCAGCATCCCCACGTCCGGAGTCATAGACATGGCGGAGGCCGATACTATTGCTCCGTGGGCGAATGTGGCCGAGATCTTCAGTCTGATTGGGACCGCGCTCTTCTTCGTCGCCTACAGAGCGGCAAGACAGAGGATACTGGATGGTAGGTTACAGCCTGTTTTCGTGCAGCCAATGCAGCCGCCACCACAATATCCACAGCAGCCACCTGCATGGGGTCAGCCGCCTCCCCCGCGGTCTGAGGAGCCGCCCAAGTGGGAGGAGCTCGAACCGGTCGACGAGCCGAGGGAGTAGCTACTCCCTCTTCATGTACACGTCCCGAGACGGGAACGGGATCACTATTCCCTCGCGCCTGAAGGCCTTGCTTATCAGCTCCCGGATCTGGCCGGCGTACCTGTTGCGCTTGTCGGCGTCGTCTATCCAGAGCTTCATCTTCATGACTACTGCCGAGTCGCCGAACTCCTCGACCCGGGCGTAGGGGGCCTTCCGACCCCCCTGGAGGACGTGAGCATGGCTCAGGGCGGCACCGACCATGGTCTCCTTCACCTTGTCGACATCCGAGTCGTAGTCGACGCCGATCGTCAGGCTCAGGCGGTACTCGAGGTCGGGTTCCACTATGTTGATTATCGTCTCCCGCGCGAGCTGGTTGTTCGGGACGACGAGTGTCTTGTGAGCGGACCTGTGATAGAGCGTCGTTGACCTCAGCCCGATCTTCTCGATCCTGCACCGCTTACCGCCGATCTCGATCAGGTCGCCCTCCACGAAGGGCCTGTCGAGAAGCAGGAACATGCCGCTGAAGAAGTTGGACAGGCTCTCCTGCGCTGCGAAGGCTATCGCGATGCCGAGCACGCCCATGCCTGCCAGGAACGCGGTTATGTCTATCCCGAAGAGGGAGACCAGAGTCGCTATGCCTATGACGAATATCAGTATCCCGCCGATCTTCTTGATCACGGGCACGAGCACGTCATCCAGATTGGTCTGGGTCTTCTGGGCCACCGTTTGACCGTAGTACGTCAGGATTCCTGAGAAGATCCTGTACGCGAGCCAAGTGAGGATGAGCACGACCATGATGCTGTAGACCAGGGAAACGGGGTCCATATACTCGTGAGGCAGGCCCAGGATGATGAGCGAGTTGATGAAGCCGTAGAACACGATTATCACGAAAAGAGGCAACCTGATGATGTTCCAGACAATGTCATCCAGCTCGTTCTCGGATTTCTTCGCAAGGCG
>JAJISH010000238.1 GCA_022848825.1 Thermoplasmatota archaeon | reverse complement strand
CTGGCAGTTGAAGGTGGACAGCCTATACCGTCCACATGCGAAGGCCGTTGGAATGAGAGTCGGGGACAAGGAGGAAGCGCGGAAGGTCGCCTCCGACTCCACGCCCGCCTTCGGGTTCCGTTCCCTGCCACCCGACCTCCTGGAAAGGTTCCTTGGCGGGGACTTCGAGCGGGAGGAGTTCACCGAGGTTATCGACAGAGTGCTCAAGGAGAAACCCGTGCGGCTCAGCGAGATAGATTCTGCGGGCTTGGTGCAGGGCCCGATCCAGTTCGGCTGGAAGGGGTACCTCTCGGACAAGCAGAAGCTCCTTGACTTGAAGCTCAAGCGAAGCCTGGACAGGAAACTCTTCGAGGAAGGGCTGGGCCTCGGCTATGCGTGAGATAGGACAGAAGACCGACACCATTAGATAGAAACGGCCCGATTTCCAAGGCAGTTCGGTTTGGAGCGGCCTTGGAGTGGAGGCACAACGCGAGGGGGAGAGATACGCCGGACGCAATGGTTGTTAAGCTAAAGATATGTCTAGTCGGCGATTCCGCCGTCGGCAAGACGAGTCTTGTTCGCCGCTACGTGAAGGACCAGTTCGACGACAACTATCTCAAGACGGTGGGAGCGAAGATAGTCAAGAAGACGCTGGTAATCCCCTGGAATGGAACCGAGATCAGAGTGGACATGATCCTCTGGGACTTAGCGGGCATCGGTGGAAGGGAGTCCGTTCTCGGGAGAGGTTACCTTGCGGGGACTCAAGGTGTGCTGGCGGTGTGCGACGCCACGGACGACAGGACGATGTCTGGTGTAACCGACTGGATCCAGACGGTGAGAGAGCTGGTTGGCGATGTCCCGGTACAGATCGTCATCAACAAGGCCGATGCTCGCGACGCAGACGCTCCAGGACTGTCGCTGAATGTTGACGGAAGCATCTCGTGCATCCGCGTGAGCGCCAAGACGGGCAGCAACGTCGAGAAGGCGTTCTACGACCTGGCAAAGAACATCGTCCTCGAAGGGATCGCCCAGAGGATGGCCACAGAAGAAGGAAGGCCCGTTCTCCGTCCACAAGCTTAATAGCGGGTAGCTCCATTCTTTTCTTGCATCACATGGCTACCGCCCAGATGAGCTCAAAGATGGTCCTCTGTCTCCTCGTCGCGGTTCTTCTCGCAGCCCCTTCCCTGAGCGGGGGCAATGATCCCGACCGTGACGTCGCACCCTCTTCGTCCTTTCCGCCGGGAACGAGGTCGGCGCTCTCGGAGAGGTTCGCCGAGATGGTGGACTACAGCGACGTGATGGTCATCAGGAACCTGAACTCCCAGACGTCCATGGAAATCGCGGACTACTTCACGAGCCAGAGAGGCATCCCTTGGGAGCGGATCTGCAACGTGACCATAGCGACCACCGAGGTCATCAACCGCGCGACATTCGCCGACCTGAGGACGCAGGTCGAGGACTTCATGGTCTCCAACGGCCTCGTTGACACCATAAACTACATCGTGACGACGAAGGGCGTCCCGCTCAAGGTCTCCGACTCGCCGTGGGAGTACGCCGCCTCCGTGGACTCCGAGCTGGCGCTCATCAACGACATCTACTCCGGCTCGATAGGGAACTTCCGTTGGCTCGTGAGCCCGTACTTCAACGCGTCCGCGCCCTTCTCTCACGCGGACTACCACTTCTACATCGTCACGAGGTTG
>JAJISH010000237.1 GCA_022848825.1 Thermoplasmatota archaeon | reverse complement strand
GTCCCGGACGAGCCGGACAAACCGTACGACATGAGGGACATCATCACGAGGATCGTCGACGACGGCGATTTCTTCGAGGTTCATGAGCACTGGGCGGGGAACATCGTCACGGGCTTCGGACGATTGAACGGATACCCAGTGGGCGTAATCGGGAACCAACCGAATGTCCTGGCGGGAACGCTGGACATCGATTCCTCGACGAAGGGTGCGAGGTTCGTGAGGTTCTGCGACTGCTTCAACATCCCTTTGCTGACGTTCGTCGATGTCCCGGGATTTCTCCCGGGGACCAAGCAGGAGTACGGGGGCATCATAAGGAGCGGCTCCAAGCTGCTCTACGCGTATTGCGAGGCGACCGTCCCGAAGATGACCGTGATAACGAGGAAGGCCTACGGCGGTGCGTACGACGTCATGTGTTCCAAGCACATCCGCAGCGATGTCAACTATGCGTGGCCCTCTGCCGAGCTGGCAGTGATGGGGCCCGCGGGTGCGGTGAACATCATATTCAGGAAGGAGATCGAGCGGGCGCGGAACATCGACCAGTATCTGGAGGAACAGACGGTCGCCGAGCTCAAGAAGATCGCCAAGAAGATGAAGATCGAGCTGAAAGCGATCAAGAAGAAGAGCGACATAGTCAGGGCGATAAAGGCCGACGCGGAGGCCGTCAAGATCCTTGGCGACCTGAGAGTCGAGAAGGCCCGAAAGGACCTGGTCAAGGACTACAAGGACAAGTTCTCCCATCCGTACATCGCAGCCCAGATGGGCTACATCGATGAGATCATAGAGGCGGAGCTCACGAGGCCGAGGCTGATAAACGCGCTCGAGACTCTCCTCAGCAAGAGGGAGACGAGGCCCGCCAAGAAGCACGGGAACATACCATTGTGATAACGATGTTCAAGAGGATCCTCATCGCCAACAGGGGAGAAATCGCCATACGCGTAATAAGGACCTGCAGGGAGATGGGGATCGAATCCGTTGCCGTGTACTCCGACGCTGACAGGAACGCCCTCCACACGCGGTTGGCGGACTCCTCCCACAACATAGGCCCCCCGCCCGCCATTCAGAGCTACTTGGACCAGGACAAGATCGTGGACGTCGCACAGAAGGCGGGCGCGGAGGCGATACACCCCGGGTACGGATTCCTGGCGGAGAATCCGATGTTCGCAGAGAAATGCGAGCGGGCGGGGATCGTCTTCATCGGCCCGACGTCCAAGGCCCTGGCGAAGTCCGGGGACAAGGTCGAGTCCAGAAGGATCGCGAAGAAGGCCAGGATTCCGGTCACCCCGGGCTCGGACGGCTCGGTGAGGAGCGAAAGGACGGCGGTCAGGGTCGCGGAGGAGATCGGTTTCCCGATAATACTCAAGGCCTCGGCGGGCGGCGGCGGGATAAGCATGGCCATCGTGAGAAGCCTGGAGGAGCTCCCCTCATCCCTGAAGGTGGCGAAGTCCTCGTCCCTGTCGTCGTTCGGAAGCGACGAGATCTTCATCGAGAAGTACCTGAAGCCGGCGAGGCACATAGAGTTCCAGATCCTGGCGGACTCGGACGGAAGAGTGATACACCTGGGCGAGAGGGAATGCTCCATCCAGAGGCGCTTCCAGAAGCTGATCGAGGAGTCGCCGTCCCCGATCGTGGACAAGAAGATGAGGAAGAAGGTCGGTGAGCTAGCGGTGCGGGCGGCAAAGGCGACGGGATACCTGAACGCCGGAACGATGGAGTTCCTCCACCACGAGGGGAAGTTCTACTTCAACGAGATCAACGCCCGCCTGCAGGTCGAGCACCCTGTCACGGAATTCGTGACTGGCACCGACCTCGTCCAACAGCAGATGCACATTGCGGCGGGCGAGCCGCTCACGCTCAAGCAGAAGGACATCAAGCTCAAGGGATGGTCGATGGAGTGCAGGATAAACGCGGAGAACCCGTACGAGAACTTCCTGCCCTCCCCGGGAAGAATCGAATCCTACGACATGCCAAGCTCCTCAGACGTCAGGGTGGACTCGGGCGTGGAAGCTGGCTCCGAGGTGCCGACGTACTACGACCCCTTGTTCGCGAAGGTCATCGTCTGGGCAGACTCGAGGGATGAAGCGATCAAGATGATGAAGCGCGCCCTGGCCAAGATAAGGATAGGCGGCATCGAAACGAACATCCCGTTCCATCTCAAGCTGCTCGGAAACGAGAGGTTCAAGAGAGGGGACATCGACACCGGGCTCGTCGAGGATAGCGGGATCCCTGAGCGTCTCAGAAAGGAGGGCGAGAGAAGAGTCCATGAGGAGAGGCTGGCTGCCGCGGCGGTGGCAGCATTCTTGTTCCAGATGCCCGAGGAGATGAGGCGCTTCTCGCGGAGGAAGTTGGATATCACCGGATTCGACAGGCTCTCACCGTGGACCAGAGCTGGCAGACGGGAACAACTGAAGAAGAGGATGAACGCCGATGAGATTCAGTTTTAGGCTCGATGGGAAGTCGCACGAGGCGATCGTCGCCGATTTGCCAGAGCTGACGGTGACACTGGACGGGGAGAAGCTCACCGCCAGAGTCAGGAAGACGAAGAAGGGCCTTCAGGTCCGAATCGGCCGGAAGACGTTCACGGTCCTCAGAGAGGGAGACGTTCTCAAGGTGAACGCCGAACCCAGGGAGGTTGCGGTTCGGAGCATCGATTTCGCATCCGACGCGGCTCCTTCGCCAGAGGAATCCCGCGAGACCCCATCCAGGGCACCAGAGGCGATAGGAGGTGCGATACACCCGCCAATGCCTGGAAGGGTCGTCTCGATATCCGCGAAGAAGGGTGCGAAACTGCACGCGGGCAGTCCGCTCCTCATACTCGAGGCGATGAAGATGCAGAACGAGATCTCCTCGCCGTTCGGCGGGACCGTGAGAGAGATCAGGGTCAAACCAGGGGACCTCGTCGATGTCGACGACATCCTGATCGTGATAGAACAGACCTAGAGTTTCTTGGATACCTCATCGATTGCATCTGGATTCTCGATGGAGGACAGGTCACCGAGCTCCTCCTCCAGGAACTTCGCCCTTATCACCCGCCTGACGATCTTTGCGGACCTTGTCTTTGGCAGGTCCTTCACGAAGTACAGCTCATCCGGTCGAAGGACCTTTCCGAGGATGCCAGCAACGTGATTCCGAAGCTCCTCCCTGAGCTCGTCACCAGGCTCGTACGCGGGCTGAAGCACGACGAACGTGACGACCTTCTCTCCCTTGATCTCATGAGGTGCGCCGATCGCGGCCGCTTCGGATACCGCCTCATGTTCCATGAGAGTGGACTCGATCTCGGAGGGACCGACCCTTCTCCCAGCGACCTTGATCACATCGTCCGAGCGCCCGTGCAGGAACCAGAACCCGTCCTCGTCGATGCTCGCCCAGTCCCCGTGGTACCAGATGTCATCCCACGTATCCCAGTACGTTCGGACGTATCTGTCGGGGTCGTTCCAGAACCCCTTGGTCATGGAGGGTGCAGGGTTCTTCGCGACGAGATGTCCCATCTTCCCCCTCACGGGTTTTCCGTCATCGTCGAACACATCCGTACCCATGCCGAGGCCAGGACCGCGGAGGGTGCAGGGTTTCAGCTCGTTGATGGGCAGGGGAGCGAGGAAGCAACCCACTATCTCCGTCCCGCCGGAGATGTTGATTATCGGGAGCTTCCTCTTCCCTACCTTCTCGAAGAACCACGTCCACGAGTCGGGGTCCCAGGGCTCGCCAGTTGACCCGAGGATCCTCAGACTGCTCAGGTCGTGCTTGTCCACCCACTCATCGCCGAACCTCATGAACATCCTGATGGCCGTCGGCGATATCCCGAACGTCGTGACCTTGTGGCGCTCGATCATGTCCCAGAGCCGGTCCGGTTCTGGATAGTTCGGTGCCCCCTCGAACATGAATATCGTCCCGCCGAAGTTCATGACGCCGACGATCATCCACGGGCCCATCATCCAGCCGATGTCCGTCAGCCAGAAGAAGAGGTCGTCGTCCTTCAGGTCGAAGCAGTACGCGATCTCCTTGCACATCTGTGCGAGGCAACCCGCGTGCGTGTGAACGGAGCCCTTGGGCGTTCCCGTCGTCCCAGACGTGTAGATGATGAAGGAATAATCCTCGGCGTCCAGCTTCTCCGTCTCGCACTCGTCCGATTGCCCCTTGACGAAGTCGTCCCAGTAGACGTCAAGATCATCGTTCCAGTCCACGTCGATCCCGAGCCTCGGAAGCACGACGACCTTCTCCAGGCTCGGAACCTGCTTCGCCGCTCCGTCCGCCTCCTTCTTGATGTGAACGTGCTTGCCTCTCCTGTAGGAGCCATCCGCTGTGAAGAGCACCTTCGACCCGGCATGCCGAAGTCTCGACGCCAAAGCGGAGGACCCGTAACCAGAGAATATCGGAATGCAGATCGCCCCGATCTTCATGGCTGCATATATCACGACCAGGATCTCGGGCACGAATGGCATGTAGATGCCGACGGTATCGCCCTTCCCTATTCCGGCGCCCTTCAGAGCGTTCGCCAGTCTGTTGGCATCAGAATACACGTCGCCGTAGGTCATCTTCCTGATCTGACCGTCCTCGCCCTCCCATATCAGGGCGAGCTTGTCCTTCTGGGCGGCCGCATGCCTGTCAAGGCAGTTGTGCGCGATGTTCGTCTTCCCTCCGACGAACCACTCCGCCCATTCGATGCCTTTGCTCTGGTCCACGACCTTTGTGTAGGGCTCGAACCATTCGATGTTGAGGTCCTTCACGACGGCGTCCCAGAACCAGGAGATGTCGGAGCAACTCCGATCGACCAGATCGTCGTAATCCCTGATCCCGTGCTTGTCCATGAACCTCTTGATGTTGGAACCTTCCACATATTCGCCCGTAGGCCTCCAAACCACGTCACCCATAGCCTTTCCTCCCCGATCCGAATGCGTCCAGTAATCTACCGAATACTGGCAAGCAACTCCTGAGCGATAAAAGGGGGAGCGTATTAAAGGATTTTCGTGAGGGTCACCCGGGCCTCGCGATAGGGCTCGTGGCCTCAGTCAGACATCCCTAGCAGGGTGATTGCCTCTTTGACACCTGCCGCACCGTGGATATCCTTGAAGACTGTCCTCTTCCAGTCACCTCGACCTCGAACCCCGAAGTTCGCCACGATGTTGAAGTCTCCTGACGTGAAGACCAGCTTCTGGATGTTTGGCAGCTTCTTCAGCTCTCTGAGGGTTGCCGATGGCGTGCTGGACCTTATGAGGACCCAACCCTGGTCCCGAGAATCGCCCTTTGTTCTCCGTTTCCAGGACTCGTAGGACGGTCGGGCATAGCAGCTCTGAAAGAAGGGCTTCGACTCCACCCGTTCGATGAAATCGGTCAAGTCTCGGCTGTCATCGAACGCTCCGCTCGCAACGATGTCGTAGAATCCCAGGACCGGATCGACCTCATTGATCTCTTCGCTCCTCTCAAGGTCATTGACCGCCTTGTGCATCTCACCTGGCTTCACCTTGAGAAGCAGAATGCTTTCACCCTTCAGTTGGCTCATGGATCTCCCATTCGAACCACCCTGGGATGCTTTAAGAATCTATCAGCGCCATTATCACTCTTGATAACGGTGGAATCGTATGGCTTATATAGCCCAAACCACAATCATATGACGAAGGCATTGTGATGGCGGGAAGCAGAGTTTCGAAGCTCCGAGCCCACGTCAAGAACGTGAGGAAAGATATCGAGAGGAAGGGCGTTCTCGTGGACGAGGAGATCAATGTCGCGCTTCGCAAGATGCTCTACGCGGGGAGAAGGGCGATCGAGCAGAAGATCGAGCCAAAGGACTCGAAGGAGTATCTCGAGGCCGCTGCCAACTTGCACAAGGTCGTAAGGGGGAAGCAGAAGGGGTCCGGTGACGGCGAGTCCGTGCCGCTCGTCTCGTACAGGAGGTTCCCCAAGCACAAGAAGAGGGTCGTGACCCTCAACGCGAGATTGAAGAAGATGAAGCACCCGACGAAGGGACTCAGCAAGCTCGTCCATCTGGCGAACAGCAAAGCGAAGAGCGACCACGAGTTCGAGTATTTCTTGAAGGAGATCGAGTGGCTTCTGCGCTAAACCCTTAAATAAAGACGAGGGCTTTTTCTCCAGGACTTCCCATGGAACGGATTGTAGAATGTGTCCCGAATTTCAGCGAGGGTAGGAGAGAGGATGTTGTCAAGGCCATCGCCGACGCCGCCGGAAGGTGTGAGGGGGTCAAGGTCCTTGACGTGGAGATGGACGCCAGTCACAACAGGTCAGTGGTCACGTTCGTCGGCGGTCCTGAGGAGTGCGCGGACGCCGCGTTCGAGGCCGTGAAGAAGGCCTCTGAGCTCATAGACATGAACCGACACGAGGGCGAGCATCCGAGGATAGGCGCGACCGATGTGGTCCCCTTCATTCCCGTCTCCGGCGTGACGATGGATGACTGCGTCAGCCTCGCACGACAGCTCGGAAGCAGGGTGGGAGAGGAGCTGGGGATCCCTGTCTACCTGTACGAGCATGCCGCAACGTCCCCGGAAAGGAAGAGCCTGCCCCACATAAGAAGGGGACAGTACGAGGGGCTGAAGGAAGAGATCCGCTCGGACCCAGAGCGAAAGCCCGACTACGGGCCCTCTGAGCTCCATCCCACGGCCGGCGCCACTGTCGTGGGCGCGAGGGAGTTTCTCATCGCCTACAACGTCAATCTCAGCACGAGCGACAAAGGCATCGCCCAGAGGATCGCGAAGACCATACGGGAGAGCAACGGCGGGTTGAAGCACGTGAGGGCCCTCGGCTTCTACATCGAGGAGAAGGACATGGCACAGGTCTCGATGAACCTGGTCAACTTCCATGCCACTCCCGTTCAGAAGGTGATGGAAGCGATCGAGGAGGAGTGCACGAAGCTCGGCGTCGAGGTGGTCTCGAGCGAGGTTGTCGGACTGATACCGCAGGAGGCCCTCACGGATTCCGCCATCCTCTATCTGAAGCTGAAGGAGTTCGAGAGGGACCAGATCATCGAGAACAGGTTGCGTGAATAGAGATGTCGCACATGGATGAGTTCATCGAGAAGGTGGCCTCCGATTCGCCCACGCCGGGAGGGGGGAGCGTATCCGCGCTCGCTTCCTCACTGGGCTGCGCGCTGAACGAGATGGTCTCGAGGCTTTCCCTGAAGAAGGAGTCCGACCATGCGGTCACCGGGGAACTGCAGACAGTCCTCGACGGGTCAGGGGAGCTCAGAACGAGGCTGGCCAGACTTGTCGACGAGGATGCTCAGGCATACCAGGTGGTCATGGACTCGTACTCGTTGCCCAAGGGGACGGACGAAGAGAGGGAGAAGAGGACGATGGCCATCCAGGACGCTCTCGTCGGAGCCGCGGAGCCCCCTCTCCGGATAATGAGAGCCTCGCTCGATGTCCTCGAAATGGCCAAGTTCCTCGCCGAGAGCGGATCGAAGAGCGCCTGCACCGACGCCGGTGTCGCCGCTCTCATGGCACAAGCCGGGCTTCACGGAGGGTACCTGAACGTGAGGATCAACTTGGCGTACGTCAGGAACAAGGACACAGTGGAGGACATGGAGAACGAGGCCCGCTCGGCCTTCGAGAAGGGCTCAGAGCTGCTCAAGTCCACACTGGCCATCGTCAACTCAAGGCTCTCGTTCCAATAATGACTTATTCCTGTTGCCTGATTATGATGACGTGATAGGATGAGAGTGAAGGCCAATCGAGGGGACAAGCTGGAATGCAAGGGTTGGCGACAGGAAGCCATTCTGAGAATGCTCCAGAACAATCTCGAGAACGCCGAGAAACCCGAGGAACTGATCATATACGGCGGCACGGGAAAGGCCGCGAGGAACTGGGACTGCTACAACAGAATCGTGGAAGCGCTGAAGGAGCTGGAGGGCGACGAGACGCTGCTCGTCCAGTCCGGCAAGGCGGTGGGCGTTTTCAAGACGACCGAGGACTCCCCGCGCGTCCTCATCGCGAATGCCAACCTCGTCCCGAGATGGTCGAACTGGGAGAAGTTCTACGAGCTCGAGGACATCGGGCTCATGATGTACGGCCAGATGACGGCTGGCGGGTGGGCCTACATAGGCACCCAGGGCATCATACAGGGCACCTACGAGACCTTCGCGGCCTGTGCACGGGACAACTTCGGCGGTTCGCTATCACGGAGGTCCGTGCTCACCGGTGGACTGGGAGGCATGGGCGGTGCGCAGCCTCTGGCAGTCAAGATGAACGGA
>JAJISH010000236.1 GCA_022848825.1 Thermoplasmatota archaeon | reverse complement strand
TTCTTCTATGGCGGTCAGACGACTGTCATGTACATCTACTATCCAGTGGGCCTGAGCGGGCAGACCTTCACAGTTCGAATTACTGTGAGCGACGGCCTGGAGGAAGCGTTCCAGGACATCAACATAACCGTGATGGATGACCGGGCACCGGAGATTGTCACACCCATCCCGGACGTCACGTTCGAGGAGGACACGTCACTTCCGGATGCGTTCAGATTGGACGACCATTTCAGCGACCCGGATGGGGACGACCTTGCGTTCTCGAGTAACTCGACGAACATTCTGATATCGATCGACCCGCTGACTTCACTTGCTAGCTTCTCCTCGGTTCAAGACTGGTTCGGGGTGGAATACGTCACCTTCCGAGCGACGGATACGCACGGGGCCATGAGGGAGCAGATGGTCAAGGTAACGGTCCTTCCTGTCAATGACGCCCCCGTGATTCTGAACATCCCTGACATGACGATTGACGTGGATTCGATACACACCCTGGACCTGACCCAGTACGTCTACGACATAGACAACAGCTTCTCGGAGCTGACGATAATAGCCGTTGGCGATTTCACTGGCACACCTTCCATCGCAGGGGTCTTCATCGTGTTCGATTATCCGAGAGAAGGAACCGACTACGTGCTCTTGGAGGTGAGCGATGGGAACCTGACCGAGTACGTGACGTTCGTCGTCAGGATAGTCGATGCGCCCGATCCTTCGGTCTGGGACCAGGTCTACTGGCCTTGGTGGATCGTCATAGCCCTGCTGCTGAGTGTCATCCTCGTCGCGTTCACGAGAAGGTTCGTCCTCAAGATACAGATCCAGGAGGCGTTCCTCATACACAAGGACGGGAACCTCATCAACCACACAGTAATCGAGGGGACAGGCGAGACCGACGAGTGGGTCTTCTCGGACATGCTTACCGCGGTCCAGCAGTTCATCGAAGACTCGTTCGAAGAGCAGGTCTCTCCCGTGAAGAAGATCGAGTTCCGGGAGCAGAAGATCCTGGTCGAGAAGGGCCAGCACACGTTCCTCGGCATCGTTTATCGAGGCTCTGAGACGAGAAGGAACACGCAGCCGATCAGAGATGCGATGGAGGAGATCGAGAGGACCTACGCGAGCAAACTGCAGGACCCGAAGGGATCCGAGACCGGACTCCCTCAGGCGGAAGAGGTTCTCCGAAAGCATCTTGGAGGGTAGCCTGAGCATCCTGAGTAAGCGAGCCTCCGCTGGTTATCAGAAGTCATTCTCAGTTCCGATACTCACGGACTCACGTATTTAACCGAGTCAGCGAATCTTTGAGAATGATACTGGCTGGGATTCCTAGTTAGCGGAGGCAATCCGTGAAGAGGCCGCACAGTGAGCGCAGGGACCGTTCGGCGAGCGGTAGCCGTGTCCAGCTATCGTGCATGATCCTCCTTCTCCTTCTTTCGAACCTCTTCGCCCTCGTTCACGACTCTTCGGCCGATCCCGCCCTCCAAGACAATGGAGACGGGACAGCGACGGCCACATGGGCCTTCCAGAATCCCGCCAACTACACATCCCATAACCTGAGCTTCGGTGCTAGCAACGTCACTCTCCAGGCTCTACCGTTCCAGTTCATCGACACCAGTCAGGTGGACTTCCAGCAAGGATCGATATTCTTGAACGTGGATCTGGTGTCCGATCCAGGGAACATCACGCTGAACGACACGACTGCCGCTGGCTCGCCCGGGTTCATCGACCTTTTGATCGACGATGGAAATGGAAAGGACGCCTACATCGACGCCTCTGGCGCGGGCAACAAGAACTACGGGTCC
>JAJISH010000235.1 GCA_022848825.1 Thermoplasmatota archaeon | reverse complement strand
AACCACTGGAAGCGTCAGATCAGCTTCGAAAACATGTCCGCGCTTCGACACGAGCCCGGCGTCCTTGGTCGCGGCTAGAGCCGATGCCCTTGCCATCGCTCGCTCCTTCCTGGTTATCTTCTTTGACCAGTCATGCTCGGGGTTTGGCGGATGCGCTTTCCTGCCTCCAACAGTGCCCGGAGACTGCGCCCCCGTGCGCTGTCCAGTCATTCTCTGGACGCGAGAGACTCCTCGACCCTTCCCCCACGTGGAGACCGCATGTCTCATGCCCGATCTGGGACTCGGACCGTATGACTGCCGCCTGTTGGCCTGGGCCGAGACCACGGCTCTCCGTATGAGGTCCGTCCTGATGCTGGTCATGAATACTTCTGGAAGTTCGATGGTTTTGACTACTTCGCCCTCGACCGAGTAGACATTCACTTCGTTGTCTTTCTTCTTAGCCATCAAGCTCCCTGCTTCGATGTTGTTGATATGTATTCAAGATCAACCTTGTCAATCGGTGGAAAGGTTGGCCTTATTGCGTTCCTCAGTCTTACCAGTCTCTTTGTCGGACCGGGGACTGAACCGTGAAGGAGGATGTAGCCGTTCCTCACAACACCGTAGGAAAGGAATCCTCCTTCGGGCGTGATCCTCTCTCCGTTCTCTCCTATCTTGAGGACCCTTTTGTTATACTCTGTCCTCTGGTGATATCCAACCTGTCCAGCTTGCGGAACAGTAGGCCTCGTATACCCCGGTCTGAACGTCCCGGTAGTTCCGACGCCTCTTCGCTTCTTGCTGTCCTTGTGCGAGAGGAGCTTCGTTCCCCATCTCTTGTGATGACCACCGAAGCCCTTGCCCTTCGTTACCGCTGCGACGTCAATGACATCCCCTTCTCGGGTGAAATCCTGGATATCGAGATCCTTGCCAATGATGGTCCTCGCGTACTCAAGCCTCTCCTCAATCGTCCCTCCACCGATTCTGTTCTCCATGATCTCAGGCGATTTCTTGGGAACACCTGTGACCAGATATGGCTGAGTGTACACAAGCACTCTGACCTCATCCACCTTGACTGGGTCAACCTCCTTCCACGCCTTGTCGGTATCGTACTTCTTCGGTACTGGGAGCCTCTTCCTGAGATGCTTGTCAAGCTTCTGGGACCATATTTCGGTGACTGTTTTGAGCCCGTACGGCGTGTCCTTGTACAATCGTACGGCAGCGACCTTCATCGGAGGGACCTCGATGACCGTGACAGGGACTTGAACCTCCTGACCACTGGTCGTGCTCGATTTCCTGTAGTCCACGACAAGCGCATGAGTCATTCCGGCCTTGTATCCTGCGAACCCTTGGATTCTGGGGCCATCGCTGATATCGGGCCAAGATGAGAATCTCGGGATATCACTCGCGGCCCGCTTACGGGGAGAATACCCCATGGAGCCATGTCTGGGCCTGTGTCTTTTTGGCATTCTGGCTTCTCCGATTCGGATGCTCCGAGTTGAGCCCTTGACCGTGGCGCCTCAAGTACATCCCCAAAAGCAGTGGGACATATCGTTGGGTTCCTTGTTCACCCAGGGCGTCTGGCCAAGGCAGAGCGTCAGTCAGATGATAGCAGTCCTATATAACACTTGTGCACTGTGGCCAGTCGTCACACGCAAGCCAGTGGAATCGGGTTAACTGCGCTCGGGGTCGATTCTGCCGATCATCGACGGCCTCAAGAGAAGTATTCGTGCGGCCCTGTTCCTCACGTCAACAGCGATTCCGTGTGGAACACCTGGGAGTATCAAATCTGATAACAAGGCAGTCACCTTTATACACGCCTTCCAACAACTTACTGAGCAAGGGGCTGTGCGATTCGATGGGAGACGAGAAGAGGATAGAATGTCCCCGCTGCGAGGCGAAGCTGGAAGCGAATAGCAGGTTCTGCAATTACTGCGGTCATTCTCTTGCAGAGACGGGAATCAGGAAGGCTCCTCGAAGGAAAACTGGACCCACCTCGGCGAGAAAGCGGGTTCTGATACTCATCTCCAGTGTGGAAAAAGCGTTGAGGGCCGCGAAGAAAAGCGGTGCAGAGATTGCCAGCATACACGTGGCTCTGGACCACGTGAGGAGGAAGCTGTCAGAAGAGAAATTCGAGGAGGCAGAGGGCAAGGCGAAGATCCTTCTTCGGAAGGCAAGAGAGGCCAATGTGAGGAGGAAGAAGGAGCTCATGATTCTCAACGCCAAGCTCATCGTCGACAAGGCTCGAGAGCTCGGTGCAGACGTCGCGACATCCCACGACCTTGTCAAGAAGGCGGACATCGCTCTCGAAAACGGCATCTATGGCGATGTCGTCGAGTTCGTCAGAAAGGCGAAGAAGGAGGCCGCAGAGGCGAAGAGAAAGAGAAGAGCCCGCCTGATGATCCAGAACTTCAAGCCAAAGCTCGACTATGCCTATGAAATCGGGGCAGACGTCGCTGTGGCCGGAGAATACCTCAAGAGCGCCGAGGAGTCTCTTGCAAGGGCGGTTTACGGCGAAGTCCAGGAATACCTCAAGCTAGCCCGTACCGAGGTCAACGAGGTCAAGCGGTTCAAGAGAGCCTCAGATCTTGTCGAGAAAGCGGGAAAATCCGCGCATTCAGCCAGAGCAGCAGGGGCGGATACCAGCGAAGTCGAGGAGACACTCCACCAGGCTAAAGCCGCTCTCCAGAAGCGGGAATTCGATGACGTAAAGAGCCTGACAAAGGAGGCTCAGAAGCAGGTGGACCGCACGACACGTCGATATGAGATCGAGGGTTCTCTCGAATCGATGTGCCAGGAGATCGAGTACATCAAGTCAATCGAGGTCGACATAACGCGGGCCGATGGCATAGCCGAGAAAGTCCGCGAGGCTCTGGAGAAGGGCGACAATAGACGCGCTCGTAGATACCTGTCTCAGCTTAGAACGTGGCTTGCGAAGGAGAAGAGGAAACTCGGAGCCACGGATGAGGACATCCCCATCCAGATGCTCGGTGTGTCCAAGAGGCTGGGAGACATCAGGGAGATCGTTGACGAAATCCGAAAGGTCGGAGTCGACATCTCCTACGTCGAGGATCTCTTCGAGGAAGTGAAACAGGCCTTCCAGGGGAGGGACATCGCCAAGTCCGAGGAGATACTCTCGGAAATCGAAGAGATGGCGCTCAGTCTGAAAGAGTCGCTCACGATCGCTGCGAGGGACCTTCTGAAAAGGGCGAAGAAGCAGGCGGATGAGGCCAGAAAGGAGAACCTCAACATTGGGAGCGCCAGAGAAACGGTCAGGAACGGACTCAGAGCTCTTGAGGAGGGCCACATCGACGAAGCGCTCCAATACGCTGAGATCGCGCGGAACCTCGTTGAAAGGGCGAAGAAGGAGAGAGTTGTTGACGTGGCAAAGGGCAGCCTCCTCAGAATGGAAGTCATGATCACAGACTCGAAGAAGCTTGGTCTAGATGTAAATGAGGCGGAGGCCTTCTACCGCAAGGCGTCCCTCGACTTCGAGAGGGGAGAATTCGAGAAGATCGAAGCCTTTGTTCCCAAAGTTGACCTGTCCGCCAAGAAGGCCAAGAGGTTGTTCATCACCACAAAGGCTCAGGACGAACTTGAGGGCGCATCGTTCGCCATCGATGACATTGAGAGAATGGGGGCCGATGTCTCAGAGGTGAAGGACCTCCTGAAGAATGCGAGAGAGGCGCTCTTCGAAGAGAATTACGACATCGTCATGGAGCTTTCCAGGAGGATTCGGGACCTAGTGGGAGAGGCCGAGAAGGAGAAGATCATCGAGCGGTTCGGAGCAAAGAGTCAGGGCATAGCCACGATGATCGCAGGAGCCAAGGCATTGGGCATCGACATCGAGCACGCTCAGTCGCTCCTTGGCATGGCAGACGAGTACTTGGGGAAGCAGGAGATCGTGCAGGCAAAGGACCTCATTCGGAGAGCGGAGGTATCAGCCGGGAAGAAGATCCAGGATTTCATCAGGGACAAGTATCCGAAGGTCTTCGTCAACATGCCCACGAAGGGCTTCCAAGCGGACGTGTGGAACCGCTTGATTCTGGAGATAATCAACGAGGGTAACCTCAGGTCCGAGAATGTCGACATACAACTCGAAGGTGACTTCGAAGTCAGGGGCCTGGAAACTATCTCGGAGATAGATCCCAATGAGAAGAAGACGATAGAGGTGGGAGTCAAACCCAAGAAAGACGGAGATCTCCCGGTCGATATGTCCGTCTCGTACCAGAGGCCTTTCGACAATCAGGTGTTCGGCCATGATGAGATGAAACAGCTCTCCGTCAAGCCCTATGGAACCTATGTCGTGGAGGATGTTTTCCTTGTCCACAACGATGGGAGGCTCATCGGACATGAGACGAGAAAGCACCGCAAGGATATAGATGAGGACATCTTCTCCGGTATGCTCACTATTGTTCAGGAATTCGTCAAGGATTCCTTCAGAACGAGAAGTGAAGGAGGGCTCAAGAGGCTCGACTTCGGCGGCAACATGATAGTCATCGAGAGGGGGCCTCACGTGTACATTGCCTGCGTTGTAGCGGGAGATGAACCTGTCTTCCTGCCCCTTCACATGGTCGAGATAATAGGCGAGATTGAAGGAGGGTATGCCGGCGTCCTGGAGAACTGGAGCGGTTTGCTTAGTGAGCTTGATGGGATAGACGAGATAATCAGGAAACTGATGTATGTCTCCGACGCAGCTGGCGCCGACCTCGTAGGACTGGAAAAGAGTGGTGTTGTCCAGACTATCAGTGCCATAGAGGAAGCGAAGGAAGCGGGAGCGGACATCACTGAGGCCGAGACACTGATCCAGGATGCTATGGAAAACATGGACAAGCAAGACTGGAAGAAGGCCTGGAACCTCGTTCGAGATGCAGAGGATAGCGCCAATTCGGCGAGAGTCCAATACATAGCAATGGTCGAGGACCAGCTTGCAGCTGCCAAGGAGATAGTCGACAAGGCCCATGAGCTGGGAATAAGAATGGAGGAAGCGGAGGAGCTTTTTGAGATAGCCACTCAGGCGATCAACAGCGGGGAGTTTGCCACGATCGCATCTGTTACCGAAAGGATCAAGGACATCATGAGCAGAGGCGGCTTGGAGATCCAGAGACTCGAATCCGAGAAGAACATGCGCGAAGCAAGACTCCTCGTGGATGCAGCCAAGCAGGAAGGTCTCGACATCTATGAGGCCGAGCGTCTTCTTAGGTCTGCCGAATCGTCCTACCAGTCTTCCGATACTGAGGAGGTCTCAAGGCTACTCGCCTCCGTGGGAGGAGTCGTGGAGGAGTCGAGGAACAAGCGCTGGAAAGGTAAGATCGAAAGGAGAATAGGTTCGCTGGCCTCCGTTGTGTCCAAAGCTCGTGAGCTTGGCTTCGATGTCACTGAGGCCAATGACCTCATGGAGGAATCGAAGAGAGTACTCGATTCTGACGATATCGACAAGATGGAGGCTTACCTCGAGCGGCTCGAGTCCCCTGTTGAAGGAATCAAGAAGAAGCTTCTCCTCGCCGAGGCCGAAGAACGCCTCAACGAGATCGCCAATCTCGTGAACAGGGCGAAGGAAGCGGGTCTGGGCGTTGAGGAAGAAGTGCAGTTGACCTCTGACGCTCGATCTCTGCTGGAGGATGGGAATCTAGATGAACTGGAGCGCATCGTCGAGGCAGCCGAGGGCTCTGCCAGGGAGAAGATAGACGAGTTTCTTAAGGAGAGAAGGCCCAGGCTCCACGTCCGCCTTCCGAAGAGAGGATTCCAGGACGATGCGTGGAACCAGTATCGTGTCGAAGTCGAGAACAGAGGAAATCTGGAAGCAAAGGATGTTGATGTCAGGCTCGACGGTGACTTCGAAGTGAAGGGTCTTGAACCCATTTCCGAGATAGATGTCAACGAGAAGAAGCACCTCGATGTGGGCATAAGGCCGAAGAAGTCGGGTGAAACACCAATCGATGCAAGCATATCCTACAGACGTCCCTTCGATGACAAGATCTACGAGACGTTTGCCCAAGAGAACCTGAATATTGAAAACTCCGGAACGTATCTCATTGAGGATGTCTTCTTGATACACAACCAGGGCAACCTGGTCGTACGCGAATCCAGGAAGTACAGGGAAGATCTGAACGAGAGAGCATTCAGCACCATGATCGGGGCAGTTCAGAGCTTCGTGAAAGACTCCTTCTCACAGCAGGGGAGCACTGGCCTTTCCAAGCTCGACTTCGGAGACAGCAAGGTCCTCATAGAGAGAGGGAAATCGGTCCATCTTGCCACCGTCGTCGTGGGGGATGAACCCAGGTTATTGCCCCTTTACATAGTCGAGGTCCTGAAAGAGATTGAGGAGGCTTATGGCGGGGTTCTACACGATTGGAACGGGAGCATGGAAGGACTGGAGGGAATCCGAGAGGTTGTTAGGAAGCTCCTCTTCATGAGTGAACTCCCAGGTGCAGATCTCGGCGCCCTCGATGATAGTATGATATCTGAGGCCTTCGGTCTTGGGAGGTCTGCCGAGCGCATTCTCGCCCGGGACGAGGCCGAAAAGCTCATCACTGATATAACAAAGGAAATAGAAGAGATGGGCTACGAGGATATCTGGAAGAAGGTTGCTGAGTCAATGCCAACGGAGGGCGAGGGAGAGATACATCCTGGCATGTCCCGCGACAAAGCCTACTCTACGCTCAGCGTGGAGATTCTCAAATCCGAGGTTGGAGAGCTGGATGACGAGGAAAAGCTTAGGGATTATCTGGATCTCATAAACAGGATCACAAGTGCGGTTGCGAAGGCTCGGTCTGAGAATGGAGTGGAATCCGACGTCCCCGTTCTCGTTGCCGTGCTTCCCGACACTCAAGAGATCAGGGAAACGGTGGAGGCCCTCGAGAAAGTGATTAAGGGCGAGGCCAACATACGGGGATTGGAGACTGTCCCCGTGGACGACGAATGGGACGGGCTCAAGATTGAGGCAATCCCCCACTTGGACATGATTACGGGGAAATACAGGTTCTGGGCCAAGAAGATCGAGACGCTGCTCAAATCCCAATCGGCCTGGAAAATCAAGAGAGGGCTCGACAAGGGTGCGTACTTCCTGGGAATCGAGGGGCAGAGCGTGGAAATCGACCCCGGCATGGTCTCGTTCGAGATTCTATTGCCAGACAACGTCGTGAGACAGAAGTTCAATGGTGGAAGCTTGTACGTCAGTTTCCCTCAAACCGGAAAGACGAGCGATTCTAGACCTTCTCCCGGGATGACGGAGAGAGCCGAGTCCGACGAGGCGGACGAATCGTCCATCGCGACCGAGATTGTTGGTAGAATACTGGAAATGAGGAAGGACATGAATCTCGAAGATGAGCAGCAGGTCGAAGTCAAGATATCCGCGAATGAAGGGCTCCTTGTGGAGCTCGACTCTCAGAAAGATAGAATCGTTCAGGAGACGAATTCGAAGTGCGTCGAATTCGTTACCAAGGAGAACATAGAGGGCGAGGATGGATACACAATCGAATGGCAAGTTGCTGACGAAACATTCATGATTTCCTTGAGGCGATCGCAAGGAATCGGCAGTCCCGCCTGAGGAAAGTCTTTATCCGAGATGATATATCAAACACCGAGTGGCCGGGGTGGGGTAGCCTGGTTATCCTCAGGGACTGTGGATCCCTTGTCCCGAGTTCAAACGAATCCCAGTGAGGGCTGGGGTTCTGGAATTCTCGGTCCCGGCCCTCGCAACTATCTGGTCAACAGTTAAATACATGGTCTTGGGTATGGACCATTTGCGGCTGCACCGATGAAAAAAGTGCAGTTGCGTCGGAATACCTCACAGGAGGATTGCGATGATAAAGCAAGCCGAGAAAGAATACAGTCCGTATGAGCTTGAGACGAGGATAAGAGACTTCTGGAAGAGATCCAAGGCGTATCGGAAGACCAAGCAGAGCAGAAAGGAAGGCGAGGACTATTTCTTCTTGGACGGGCCTCCATATACAACCGAGTCCGCGCACCTTGGAACCGCTTGGAACAAGATAATCAAGGATCTGATTGTCCGCTTCAGACGGATGCACGGATACAATGTCAGGGACCAGCCTGGCTATGACATGCACGGCCTGCCAATCGAGGTCCAGGTCGAGCGTTCCCTCGGCATCATGAACAAGAAGCAAATCGAGGAGCTGGGAATCAAGAAGTTCGTGGATACATGCAGGGATTTCGCTCTACAATTCCAGGAGAAGATGACCCAGCAGTTCGAGGAACTGGGCGTCTGGATGGACTGGGACAAACCCTACAGGACGATCGAGAATTCATACATAGAGGGCGCATGGTGGACGATGAAGAAGGCCCACGAGAAGGGACTGCTTGACCAGGCCCAGAGGGTTCTTCAATGGTGCCCGAGGTGCGAGACGGCCCTTGCGGAGGCTGAGATCGAGTACTTCGACGAGACCGACCCGTCGCTCTTCGTAATGTTCCCCCTCGTCGACCGCGAGGACGAGTACATACTCGTTTGGACGACAACTCCGTGGACGCTTCCCGCCAATCTAGCCGCGGCCGTTCACCCGAACCTGGACTACGCGAAGGTGCTGGTCACACGTGAAGGCAGCCGCCAATACGTATGGCTCTATGAAGGGAATGTCGAGCAGGTGATGGGCACGCCGGACGTCCTGAACTATGATGTGAAGGAGACTGTATCTGGTAAGGAACTGGTCGGCCTCGAATACAAGCATCCATTAGCCAACAATGTGCCCTATCTGGATGAGATACGGGGCAACTGGGTTCACAAGGTCCTGGCATCCGACATAGTCACTGATGAGTTCACTGGAATCGTTCACATGGCCCCCGGCCACGGTCCTGAGGATTTCGACATCGGCATACAGCATGACCTGCCAGCATTCTGTCCCGTGGACGAGAGGGGTTACTTCACGACAGACGCTGGGGATTACAGGACCATGCATGTCAGGGAAGCTAATCGAAAGATAATCGACGATCTGACGGCCTCAGGGGCCCTTTTCAACGAGGAGGACATCACACACAGATACGGGCATTGCTGGAGATGCCAGACACCAATCATCTACCGCGTCACGGAACAGTGGTTCCTGAAGGTAAAGGGGCTCAAAGACAAGATGCTCAAGGAGGTGGACAAGATCCAGTGGACGCCTGAATGGGCGGGAGCATCGAGACAATACGATTGGGTGCAGAATGCGAGGGACTGGTGCATCTCGAGACAGAGATACTGGGGCATCCCTCTCCCAATCTGGAAATGCGAGTGCGGGGAGATGACCGTCGTCGGATCCTCCAAGGAGCTGAGCGAAGGAGAGAACTATGTCGAGGGAATGGACCTCCACAGGCCTTCCATCGACTCGGTCGTGTTGACTTGCCCGGCCTGTAAGAAGGAAGTGCACAGGATTACTGACATTCTAGATGTCTGGTTCGACTCTGGAGTCTGCTCCTGGGCGCAGCTGGGATATCCCGGGAGAAGGGATGAATTCAAGAGATGGTGGCCGGCGAGATGGATCACCGAGGCGCCCGACCAGACCAGAGGCTGGTTCTATTCACAGTTGGGGGCTGGAGTGATTGCGTTCGACAGGGCGCCCTACGAGTCTGTCCTAGTGCACGGCTGGTTGAACGATTCCGAAGGTCTGCCCATGTCCAAGAGTCGGGGGAATACGATAGAACCTTCTGGCATCGTCCATGAGTTCGGTGCCGATGCTCTAAGATTCTATCTTCTCAGAACCAGTGCCCCTTGGGAGGACATAAGCTTCCAGACGGATGAAGTGAAGAATGCCAAGAGAACATTGAACATACTATGGAACGTTCAGAGGTTCGCATCCACCTATATGGCCATAGACGATTTCGACCCCGAAGAGTGGTCCCTGGACAGTCTCTCCGATCATATGAGGCCCGAGGATCGATGGATACTCTCAAGACTGCAGAAGGTCAAGATCCTCGCCGAGGAGGAACTCGAGAGCTACAACATCCACAAGGCCTGCCGTGAGGTGGAGGACTTCATACTGAACGACCTGTCCAGATGGTACGTCAGGTTGATCAGGAGCCGAACGTGGCTTGAGGAGGATGACAGGAGCAAGCTCTCCGCCTACAAGGTCCTTCACGAATGCCTCACTACTATCGCGAAGATATCGGCGCCAATTACCCCACACATCGCGGAGGCCATTTACCAGAACTTGGATGGAACGGCATTGACAGTTCACATGTGTGACTGGCCAGAGGCCGACGAGTCGCTTATCGATTCCAAGCTCGAGAATCAGATGGAGACGATTCAAGAGATCGTTGAGGTCGTGCTCAAGGTCAGACAGAAACAGGGACTCAAACTCCGCTGGCCAGTGAGGAAGATTACGGTGAAGCCAGCCGATGCTTCCGCGTACGAAGCTTTCGATGTCCTTCGGGATGTATTCGCGAATCAGACCAACTGCAAGGAGTTGGATATTCTGCAGCCAGGTCAGGATTTCGACGACTACGTGCTCCAGGTCAAACCAAAGGAAGCCGCGATCGGAAAGGCGTACAAGCAGTGGTCCAGCAAAATCGCGACTCTCCTGGAGAGTCGGCCCGCCGAAGTCGTTGCCAAAGAGATAAGGAAAGGCCAGTACGTCCTTGGAATCGAGGGCCACGTCATCCGAGTCGATCCTGAGATGGTGGAAATCGGAATGAAGCTCCCCAAGAACGTCGTGAGCGTGGCCCACGACAAGGGAGAGATATTCGTTGATATGGAAATCACCCCGGAAATCAGGGGCGAAGGGTTCGCCCGCGAGACCATTCGAAGAATCCAGGAGATGCGGAAGGAGATCGACCTCGATGTCGAGGATTTCGTGAGCACCAAGGTCAAGGGTAGAGAGGAACTGCTGAGACTGGTAGCTAAATGGAAGGATTTCATAGCAACCGAAACAAGGTCAAGAGATCTGCATCTCTCCAAGGTCGACATCGACGAAGAGTATGTCGTCGAATGGAACATCGAGGGAGAGGTGGTCACCATCGGAATCACGCCTCTCTACATGAAGGAGGCGCTAAACACATTCACACAGATTCCAGGCATCAATGAGAAGAAAGCTGTACTCATGTATGATGCAGGATACAATAGCCTCGCTTCTTTGGAGCAGGCAACCAGTGGAGAACTCGGGAAGATAGAGGGAATGGATGAACTCGATGTCAGGAGGATCGAGAGCTTCCTATCGCTTTCTCCGGAGGAAAGGGCCTTCCGCGCCTTCGTCTGTCCCTTCTGCGATATAGACCTGTCCTCGGGGACGACGGTCTGCCCACGATGCGGGGAGTCCATCGAAGAAGAGAAGCACATTTGCCCCGAGTGCAAGAACGAGGTCTCGGCCGAAGCCCTCATATGTGAGCACTGTGGGGCCCAGCTCATGGAGGTTGCGGCAGCCACAGTAATCAAGGACAAGATCGACACCCTCACACACATCGGGGGAGTCTCTGTGGAGAATGCGGAGTGGCTTCTCTCGAAAGGATACGACTACGACAGGCTAGCTGGTGCCGACCTCGAAGAGATACGGCAGGTCGAGGGCATACGCGAGAGCTTGGCCTTCCTCCTGGCAGACCACTTCGGCAAAGTCGAGCATGTCTGTCCACTCTGTGGGACGAAGGTCGAGGCTGATGCGACCGTGTGTCGGCGTTGCGGAACATCTCTTGTTCCCGTCGAGGGGGAACCGGAGGAAGCTCCCCCGGTGGAGGCCGAGATCCCCGAAGAGCTTCCCCCAGAGGAGGCTGTTCCCGAGGAGGCACCACTCTTGGAGGTTGAGGAGCCTGTCGAGGACCTGGTCGAGGAGGCTGCTGAAGAACCCGAACCCAAACCCGTGCCAGAGGGGCTCGAAGTCGAGGTAGAGGAACCTCCAACCGCGGACGCAGAGATCGAGATCCCCGATTTGAATGAGGCCTTCACGTATCTCGTCAAGGAAGAGAGATCGGACTACACATTCCGAATGCTCCTCAAGGGCATCGAGAAGGGGAAACCTGGTTTCTGCGTCACTCGCATCTATCCCGACAAGGTGAGGGAGGCACACGGCCTTGAAGACGTTCCTATCCTCTGGCTCAGCAATGTGGGGAAAGAGGACTCCGTCCGCCCCAAGGATCTGGAGAAGCTGAGCCTCTCCCTCGAGCAGTTCATCACCAAGAAATCCGGGATCGTGCTTCTCGACGGCATCGAATATCTGATTACGAACAACAACTTCATAACCGTCCTGCGACTCATCCAATCCCTTCGCGACCAGATTGCCATCAACAGGTCCATACTCCTGATATCAGTCAACCCTGCAACTCTCGATGAACACCAGCTTAATCTGCTGGAACGCGAGGTGGATACTGTTCTGGGTCCCTATCCTTAGTGCCCACCGTTGGGTCCGTCGCCGATATCTGCCCTAACCAGATCGCGTGGAGTTCCCGGTGACTACATGAGGCTATCAAGCACTCGCTTCAGTCTGGTCACGCGATCATAGCTTGAGATTCCATCCGGCCGAATCCATCGGTACTCCACGTGCTCCCAGTCAATCGTGATCCTTCTTGTGTCGACCTCATACAAGAAGGGATGAACCTCCCAGATGGTGTCATTTCCACGTGCCAGGATGGGCTTTCCCTCCTTCCTGAGCAATGGATTCCCAATGGCGGTTTCCTCAAGGATCTCCTGCCTGGATCTATCAACCGGGTCCTCGTCGTCCTCTAAGTAACCAGAGACACCAGCCCACTTCCCCCTCTGCGTGCCGACCTCTTCGCTTCTCTTCAACAGCAGGACTCTTCCCTTGTTGAAGAGGAAGGACGTTACCGCCTTCCTCAACTGTACGTCAGGCAGCTCAACGGAGGACTCCTCGGCATCTACAACCATCTTGTCCCCTGTTCTCAGGAGGCCAACGTCGATTCCATCAATCATCGGGATTCCAGATATCACTGCGCCAGTTGCCACCACCGCTTCTGCCCTCTCGTTGACAATCGCC
>JAJISH010000234.1 GCA_022848825.1 Thermoplasmatota archaeon | reverse complement strand
GGAGACCGAGGTCCTACAGGGAGCTCGTTGATGTGCCTGAGGAGTTGGAGCGTCTTCTTCCAGCGTCATTTGACGTGATTGGTGGCGTGATCGTCATCAAGCTGGCTGAGGAGCTCGTCCCGTTCTCGGACGAGATCGGGCGGGCCATGACAGAGGCATATAGAGGTGTCAGAACCGTGGCGCTGGACGAGGGCGTCAAGGGGGAGTTCAGGATCAGGAAGTTGCGGGTCATCTACGGGGATGAGTCGCTCAGGACGGTCCACAGAGCGCACGGAGTGAGCCTGGAGGTGGACCTCTCGAAGTGCTACTTCTCCCCAAGGATATCGACGGAGACCTGGAGGATCGCCCAGCAGGTGGAGGAGAACGAGGTCGTCGTGGACATGTTCAGCGGCGTTGGACCATTTGCCCTGACGATAGCGAAGCACGCGAGGCCCGCCCAAGTGTACGCGATCGACTCGAACCCGCATGCGATTCGATATCTGGAGAAGAACATCGCCCGCAACAAGGTCCTGAACGTGAGGGCGATCCTTGACGACTCGATGGCAGCCGTGGAGAGGATAGAGGGCGCGAGCAGGGTGATCATCGACCTGCCACACTCCTCGATGGATTACTTCGCACCGGCGGTCAGGGCGGTCGAGAAGGGGTTCGTGCACTACTACGAGATCCTCGAGGAGACGGATGTGAAGGATAGGATCGAGACCCTCGGCACGACCGCCAGAGACGAGGGCAAGTCCATTCGCCTGGCGGGGACCAGAAGAGTGAGGACGTTCTCCCCGTCCGAGGCGCACTTCGTCTTCGACCTGGAGGTCCAGTAGGGGTTGTGCCTCAAGAACGGTCTATCGGGTCGAGTTCAAGGCCGCCCATGTCATCCTAGCCGCATCCGCGCTCTCCCTCACATCGTGGGCGCGAACGATGCTCGCTCCGTTCTGGATGCTCATCGAGAGCATGGCAAGACCTCCGCTGAGCCTGCCGTCGACGTCCTTGTCCAGGACCTTGCCGATGAAGCTCTTGCGGGACGCGCCGACAAGGACCAGCAGACCGAGGCTCTTGAACTCCTTCAACCGCGAGATTATCTCCAAATTGTGTTCGGCGGTCTTTCCGAAGCCGATGCCAGGATCGATGATGATGGATTCCCTGCGGATGCCTTTTTTCTCGGCCCGCTTGACCCTCTCCCTGAGAAAGCGCAGGATGTCTGCGACGACGTCGTCGTAGCGGGGGCTTTTCTGCATCGTCTTGGGAGTTCCCTGCATGTGCATGATCACGATGCCCGCCTCATGCCTGGCCACGACTCCGGCCAGCTCCGCGCTCGTGAGGCCAGTTATGTCGTTTATGATGTGCACCCCCATGTCCAGGACCTTTCTCGCGACCCTCGGCTTGCACGTGTCGACAGATATGAGGACATTCACGTCGTCGATTATCCCCTCAAGAACGGGGACTATCCTCTCGAGTTCCTCCTTGGCGGGAAGGGTGTCAGAACCAGGGCGCGATGACTCCCCGCCGATGTCGAGGATGTCCGCTCCCTCCTTGACCAGCTTCTTCGCATGGGCTATCGCCACCTCCGCGTCCAAGAACTCGCCGCCGTCCGAGAACGAGTCGGGTGTGACGTTGATCACGCCCATGACCAGCGGGCGGTCAATCCTCAGTTGCCTTCCCCCCGCCTTCAACGTGAGCGCCCCTTTGGAGTAATTCTCAAGAGTCTCTTCGATCTCTTCGGCGATCCTCGGACACTCGAATGGTTGCATCGAGAGCTTCCTGGTTGCCCGCTCGAGCTGCTTGACGGTGCCCATGAGGAGCACGTCGGTCTCCTTGCGGGTGAGGGCGACCGCGCCCTTTGCGACCGCGGCTTCACCGCCCGCGGAGAGCATCTCCTGCTTGAGGATGTGCGCTTCCTTGACGCCCACTCCTTCGAGCCTGATTAGGGCATGCAGAGCCTTGGGTGTCATGATGCTCGCGCCCTCGGGGTAGACGTCTATGTCCCTGAACCGCTTCCTCACCTGCTCCTCGGTCGAGAGCTCGACCACCCTGGCATTGAACATCGTGTTGCCATCTCGATGCCTCTATTTCTGAGTTGTGTTTTTATAGAGAGATTTCTTTCTACTTGTGAATGAAGGTACTGTTCATCCACTCCGATTTCATGAGGTACGAGGTGAAGGACAAGACGCGGTTCGCCGAAGAGATCTCCCCTGGAGAGGAAAAGGGAGAGGTTAAGGAGGCTCTCGTGGCCTTCCTGACCGTCGAGAAAGGTGATGAGGGGCAGATCGAGGAAACCTCGGCGGCTGCGGTAGAGGAGATAATTGCCACTGCCGAGAAGGTATCCGTCCGCACAGTGATGATCTACCCCTACGCTCATCTCAGCTCTTCGCTCGCGGGGGCGAGTATGGCGAAGAAGGCCCTGGAACTGATGACCGCCAGTCTGCGGGACCGGGGCTACGATGTGACGGCACCGCCCTTCGGCTGGTACAAGGCGTTCGTCCTCTCATGCAAGGGGCATCCCTTGGCGGAGTCGTTCCGGGAGATAGAGGCGGGCGAGAAGGCGGAAAAGGTGGAGGAGACGGCGGAAGAGGATTTTCTTGTTCTCACCCCAGAAGGGAAGGAGTTCGAGCCCGAAGCGTACACGGAAGGATCCGAAGCGTTCCAGGTATTGATGAGGAAGGAGGCCCTCAAGGAGGAGCACAAGGCCGCCGAGAAGCCCGCCTACCTGCGCCTGTGCAAGAAGTTCGGGATGGAATGGGAGCCCATGAGCGATGTGGGCCACATGAGATACAACCCGAAGGGCGCCATCATATTCGACCTGTGCGCGGACTATGCGACCGCGGTGGTCAATTCGCTGGGTCTGCCGGTCATGCAGGTCAAGGGAACGAACATGTTCGATCTCTCGGAGCCCGCGGTATCGGAACACGCGGAGCTCTTCGGTGACAGACTATACACGATCGAGACCAAGAGGCGATCCTTCGTGATGAGGTATGCCGCTTGTCACCAACAGTTCGCAATGATCAAGGACTGGAACTTCAGCTACAAGCAACTCCCTTTCGGCGCATTCGAGGTCGCGGACTCCTACCGCCTCGAGCAGTCTGGCGAGACGATGCTCGCATTCAGGGTCAGAAGGATGAACATGCCGGACCTTCACGTCTTCTGCAGGGACGAGGAGGAGGCAAGGGAATGGCTTCTGAACCTGCACGACAGGATCATGAAGGAGGCAAAGGACCTCGGAAGGGATTATGAGGTCCTCATAAACGTCTCATCCAGAGAGGCCTACGAGAAGGAGAAGGAGCTCATCCTCGAGATCTTGAAGAGAGAGGAGAAGGAGGGGCTCATCCACTTCTACCTCAGCGGGAAGAACTACTACTGGACCGTGAACATCGAGTACGTGATCATGGACGCGATCAAGCGGGAGAGGGAGATAGGCACGGTCCAGATCGACGTGGGAAACGCGGAGAGGTTCGGCATGAGCTTCGCTGACAAGGACGGGAAGAAGCGCTTTCCGATCATATTGCACTCCGCCATGTTGGGGACCATCGAGAGATACATCTACATGGTCCTGGACACGGCTGTGAAGATGGAGGAAGAGGGAAGAGTAGGACATCTTCCGTTGTGGTTGAACCCCGAGCAGGTGAGGTTCGTTCCTGTCTCGGACGATCATCTCCAGAGGGCTTCGGACCTCGCCGAGGAGCTCAGGAAGGGCTCCGTCAGAGTGGGTGTCGACGATACCGGCGGGTCTGTCTCCAAGCGGGTCAGGGACGCAAAGACGGACTGGATTTCCTACGTGATAGTGATCGGCGAAAAGGAGATGAGGGGAGACCGGCTCGTCGTGTACGACCGCGAGCGGGACGAGAACAGGGAGATGACCCTCGGTCGTCTGCTCAGTGAGATCGAGGAGAAGATGGAGGGAAGGCCCTTCCGCCAGATGTACGTTCCTTCAGAGATCAGCAAGAGGCCTCAGTTCTAAAAAAATAAAAGGGGGGAGGAGGTAATCGTGAATCCCCCAAAAAAAAAGAGGAGGAGGTTTATCGTTATCTGACTATTGAGATTCCGTGAGTGAGGAGGGGTTCATCGTCATAGATCACTTGTCCCGCTGAGGGGCTGAGGAGGTTTGGCGAGTGCACGCCCGTGATTATGCTCAATACCCTGATTACGCCCGTGAAATTCTCGTCCACTCTCGCCCCGAATATCACATTGGCGTCCGGGCTGAGCTGGGAGGATATCCCGTTCACGACCGCGTACGCGGTCCCGATCGAGAGTTCCGGTCCCGATGTGAGGTGTATCAAGGCCCCGCTCGCATCAGAGTAGTCGATGTCGAGGAGAGGGTTGTTGAGCGTCTCCACGATGACCTGCTCCGGATCGTCGGCGCATTCCTCTCCGTAGAGGATGGTCGCGGTCTGACCCGTCGACAGCATCGTCTTGACATCGGCGAAGTCCAGGTTAATGAGCGAAGGTAGAGTGATCGTCTCTGTTATTCCCCTGATGACCTCCGATATCAGCTGGTCCATCACGCAGAACGCCTGCTCGATGGGGAGGCTGGGAACCATCTTCACGAGCCTGTTATTGTCGAGAACGATGACGCTGTCGCAGTGGCGGCGGAGCTTCTCGAGGCCCTCCTTCGCGGCCCTGCACCTTCTCTTCTCCGCGTCGAAGGGAGTGGTTGCGATGGCAACGACCACGGATCCCATGCTCTCGGCGAGCCTTGCAACGACCGGTGCGACGCCGGTGCCCGTGCCGCCTCCCATTCCCACAGTGATGAAGGTCATGTCCGCCCCGCTGATGAGCCTCCTGATGTCGTCCTCAGCGAGCAGAGCGCAGCGCTCCCCGACCTCGGGGCAGCCGCCGGCTCCCATTCCTCGGGTAATGGACCTTCCGATGAGGGCCTTCTTCTCGGCTTCGATGCGGTCTATGTGCATCTTGTCCGTGTTGATCGCGACGGTCTGGGCACCGTGAACGCCAATCCGCATTAGTCTGTCCACGCTGTTGTTCCCTGCGCCACCGCAACCGACGACCAGTATCTTTGGTTTTCCGAAATCTACGCTCATGTCGAAGCTCCTTGCTTCCTTGACTAGATGATCCATACCCATTATCTCACCGTTCGTTAGAGTGTGGAGGGAATGCTTGCGCATTCCTCCGATGTGCATCCCGTTGTGTCGTTCCCTTCCGGGCTAGGCCCTTTTTCTTTCGACTACTTCCGACAAGCGTCTCCGAATGTACTCACGCACGGCGTTCCTAACGGCATCCTCAACGGAGACCGAGTCGCCGCTCTTCACGAGCTCCTCTAGGTTCACAACGTTTCCCTTCGGAAGCTCGATCGTCATCTTGCGGATGTAGTCTGGTGCGAACTTCTCGTCGATGAAGTTGTTGATTGCGGCTCTGACGGCGTCGGATATTGTCGCGAATTGTCCGCTCTCCACTAGCGCATGGAGAGCACTCACTTGTACGCTTGGCACCCTGACGGTCACTCTTTCTGATTCCGACGCCATATTGGTTCCCTGTAGTTCGCGTCGGACACCACTTTCGTATTTGTCCGACA
>JAJISH010000233.1 GCA_022848825.1 Thermoplasmatota archaeon | reverse complement strand
AATCCTGGAATCCGAGTTCTAGTTTATGCGAACCCATATGCTCCGTTGCCGTTTGCTGTATCATTCTCTTTCAGGAACGCCTTGGCGAATAGCGTGGCATTCGCGTAGTTGCCCCGCTGAAGCTCGATGAGGAAGGCCTTTCCGAAGAGCGCCTTTCTTTTAGCTCTCGCTGAGCCTAGGAGCATCGATATAAAAAGGAACTTTCGAGATATAATAAGACTGTTCCACCGGAATCATATGTGATATTCACGATTCGCTCTCTCCAAAAGCTTTTAATTCGCTGACCCCATTAAGACTCAATGGGGTGCACCGATGGTACCGTCCTTTGATCAGGTAGCAGAATCCATATCCCACGCGGATACTCCCGCCGAGGCTGTAGGAATCGTCTACGGCGACGTTGGGAGCCTTTCTCTGCGGTGCACGGTGACGGGGCACCTCGCAAAGAACGAATACGTTCAGATCCACCACGAGATATGCGGGTACGTGCTGGGTCAAGTGGATGACATTCAAAGGAAGACGGATCTCTCCATCGAGAGGGCCCAGCAGATGTCCAAGGGCCACGACATCGAGATAGAGGAAAAGGTCATCGCGGTGGTCTCCATCATCGGCTTCCGGGACGACAGGGATCTACTGCAGGTCCCCCACACACCCTTCCGTGCAGGCGAGGCCGTTTACCGGGCCACCGAGGACCTGATATGCGAGATCATCGGGCTCAACAAGGACGAGAGGAAAGGTGCATACCTCGGCATGCTCAGCGGCCACGATGTCCCGATCCTCGTCGACATCAACTCTCTCGTGCAGAGGCACGTCAGCATACTGGCAAAGACTGGCGGGGGGAAGAGCTACGCCGCGGGGGTTCTGATCGAGGAGTTCATGAAGCACGACGTGACGACAGTGATAATCGATCCCCACGGTGAGTACACGTCCATGAAGACGCCCGCCGAGCACTCGGATTCGATGAAGAGATTCGACGTGTCCCCGAAGAGCTATCGCGGCAAGATAATGGAATACTCTCCCGACACGAAGGTCAACCCTGATGCGAGACCGCTCAGGTTCACGCTGAAGAACCTCGACGCCAGGGAGATCATCGGCCTCACGAATCTGAAGAGCGTCCGCGCCAACCTATTGTCGTTGAGGAGAGCCCTCGACATCCTCAAGAGCGGGGGCAAGGACTACGACCTCGCGGACATCATTGCCATCCTGGATAGCGAGGATGATCCGTCGAACTCGAGCCTGATCAACGAGCTTGAGTATCTGAAGGAGGTCGAGATATTCGCCAGGGAGGGCACGAAGATCGATGATCTGATATCCAAGGGCGGTACATCGATCATGAACCTGAAGGGTGCGGCTCCCGACATCCAGGAGCTCATAGTCAACCGGCTTGCGACAGCGCTCTTCGAGCTCAGAAAGCTCGACAAGATCCCGCCGCTCATGCTCGTCATGGAGGAGGCACACAATTTCTGCCCGCAGCAGGGTACGGCGGCTTCCTCTAAGATACTACGAACGATCGCCTCCGAGGGGAGGAAGTTCGGTCTCGGGCTGCTCGTTCTGTCGCAGAGGGCCGCGAAGATCGACAAGAACGTCTTGAGCCAGTGCAACACACAGATCATCCTGAAGCTGACCAACCCGAACGATCTGAAAGCCGTCGTTGCCTCCGTCGAAGGCCTGACCTCGGGGATGACCGATGAGATCCAAAGGCTCCCGATTGGCGTTGCTCTGGTCGTGGGAGGGAACATAACGTCCCCGCTCTTCGTCGAGGTAAGGCCGAGGGAGTCCGAGCACGGTGGGCAGTCCATCAAAGTGATCGAGGGCTAAAAGGATTAATACGGTCCTGTGGATGGGGTCATCGGTGTCCATCTTGGAGATAGGATCAGACCTCGTGGAAAAGGATATTGAGATCACGCGTGAGGCTCTCGACAAGGTGATAGTCGCGGCGCCCGAGAAATCGCACCTTCGAAAGGTCGCCGAGGATTTCCTTTTGATGAGCACATCCTATTTCAAGGACGCTATCCACTTCTACGAGAAAGGGGACCTAGTGAACGCCTACGGATGCATCAACTACGCGCACGGCTGGCTGGACGCAGGTGCCAGGCTGGGTCTCTTCGAGACGGGAGGGGACAACAGGCTCTTCACTCTCCTGGAGTAGGGGAGACGAGGCGCGCACCCTCGTTGTCGATGGGGCACACGAAGGTCTTGCCGAAATCAAGAAGTCTGTATCTCAGGTTCTCCGCCTCCCCCACGGCGAAGACCGAGTTCCCGAGCATCGACATGCTCGCCCTTCCGAACTCCTTGCAGTTCTCGACAGCCTCTTCCACCGCCTCCGGGATGAGCTCCGATTCCCTGGCGAACTCGAGGGAGAGGTGAAGGAAGTTGTCCAAGGACGTCTCGTTCAGAAACGTGTTGACATACTGCCGCCCGATCTTACTTATCCTGGCCACGATCGCCTCATCCGACAGGACATCCCTTGTGGAGAGCGGAGGACCCACGACGCAAAGGACGACGTCGCCGTCCCTCTCGAACCTCTGGAACTCTCCGTGCGGTTCCGCGCCGGGCTCCGTCCTCACGACCAGCCCCCCAACGGACTGGGGAAGAACGTCGCCGAGCCCTGTCATGCATTCGACGTCCGCCTTGTGGGCCGCCCGCACGACCTCGTTCCGGGGCAGACCCAATCCCAGGGCCTCGTTGACCGCGATCACGGAACTCAACGCTCCCGCCCCGCTCATCCCAAATCCCTGGGACACGGGCAGCTGAACCTCGCTGTTGACGTCGATGTGCACGTCCCGCTCGATGCGGAGGTTCTCGATCGCCCTCCTCGTCACGGGCGCCTCGGATGGCTGACCGCCTATCCTCACGTCGACCGAGGTCGCGTCCGACTCGGTGGCGACGACGCCCGTGTGAACGCCGAGGGAGATGCACATCCCCACCCCTCTGGAGCCCATCTTGTGAGGGTCCTCGTCAGGACAGACCTCGAAAATGCCCGTGATGTGCCCGGGACAGAAGGCGACGGCATCATAGGCCATGTAAGGCAGCGCTCCATATCTGGTGTGCCAGTGTTGCCTTCGTGCCGGATGCGCTCTTCGAGGCTCCGGACTTGTCCAGGAGAACGATCTTGGCGGGCTCGCGGCCTATCGTCTTGACGTCGTTCGCGACGATCAGGTCCAGCTTCGCGCTCTTCAGTTTCTCGAGCGCCCTCTCCTTGATCTCGGACTCGGAGAGCCCGGATTCCAGCTTGAAGCCGATGATCTTCGTCCGCTTGCTCTTTCTCCTGATGGCGTGGATGATCTTTGGCGTCCGCGTCATCTCGATCGTCAGCGACTTCTCCTTCGAGCTCATCTTGCCCTTGACCTTCTTCGGGCGGAAATCGGATATCGCCGCCGGAACGGCGCAGTAGTGGCACTGGATGTTCTTGACCAACTTCGAGAGGTCCGAGACGGAAGTGAACTTCCTGACCTTGACGAAGGGCGGTGGACCGACCTCGGCCTTGCCCATCCATAGCTCGACCGTTGCACCCCGCTCATAGGCGTCCTTCGCAAGCTCCACGCCCATGCGGCCCGAGCTTCGGTTCGTGATTACCCTGACGTCATCGATTTCCTCTTCCGTGGAACCGGCGATCACGACGACCTTCTTCCCTTTCAGGTCAGGCTCGGACAATGCCCGGATCAGTGCGGAGACGACCTCCTCGATCCCCGCCATCTTCGCCTTGTTCTCTACCACGTTCGGACCGATGAAGACGATGCCCAGCTTCGCGAGCCTCTTCATGTTCTCCTTCAGTATCTCTTGCCGGTACATGGACTCGTGCATCGATGGTGCGATGAGAACAGGGATCTCTGATCCGAGCGCCGCGCAGGCGAACGTCGTGATGGGCGTGTCCGCGATCCCGCAGGCGATCTTCGATATGGTGTTCGCCGTCGCGGGTGCTACCAGCAATGCACTGGCCGTGCCCCCGGCCCCGCAGAGCCCGACATAGGGGACACTGCCGTCCAGCTCAACGATGGGCTTCTTCCCGCTCGCGAACTCGATGGAGTTCGGATGCACTATCCTCTCCGCTTCCTTGGACATCACGGGCACGATATCGGCACCGTGCCGGATCAGCTCGCGAATGAGCTTGACGGACTCGACGGCGGCAATGCTTCCCGTTATCCCTATCACGATGGTCTCGCCTTCGAGCTTGTCGCTCTTGACGCTCCTGATAGCTTCAGAGGGGTGCACGTGTTGCGATTATTCTGCCTCCATTTATACCTTGTTGTTCAAGCATACGTTTATCATTCTGGCTTGGATAGCAATCATCATCTCATGACGAAGTCAAAGGCTGACCGGAGGATCGATGAGATGATGGGACTCCTTTCCCGCCGATATCATGTCGGAGCGTTTCCGGGCAAGGGGAAAGGGACGGCGATAAGCCGTCAGATGAGGGACCCCTACCGCGTGCTGATATCCACGATCCTCTCGCACAGGACGAAGGATGAGAACACGAACCGGGCCGCCACGAACCTCTTCGAGGTCTTCCCGACACCGGAGTCCCTGGCGGGCGCCGACGTTCACGAGATCGAGAGCCTCATCAAGCCAGCAGGTTTCTACAGGATGAAGGCGGGGAACATCAAGCGGGTCGCCTCTCTTCTCGTGAGCGAGCACGAAGGCAACGTCCCCGAGGACCTCGATTCCCTGCTGAAGCTTCCAGCGGTGGGAAGGAAGACGGCGAACTGCGTCCTCGTCTACGCGTTCGGAAAGCCCGCCATCCCGGTGGACACGCACGTGCACCGGATCTCGAACAGGCTGGGCCTCGTGCGAACGAAGAATCCCGACCAGACGGAGGAATCTCTCTCGAACGTCGTTCCCGAGAGGTACTGGGTCAGGTTGAACGAGCTCTTCGTGAGGTTCGGTCAGGACGTCTGCAGGCCGATATCTCCATTCTGCTACGGTTGCGAACTTGCGGGCCTGTGCGACAGCTATCCGTTGGACTCGGCGAGGGGGAAGAATGCGGATTAGAGGAATCGACTTCAGGGAAGTCCTCCTTGAGCGGGAGGAAGAGTTCGTCATCGCCACGGGCACATCCAAATCGGCTCTCAACTTCGTCGCCAGGATCGAGACCGAGGACTTCTGCGGATTGGGAAGCTGCTGCCCTTCCAGCGTCACGGGCGAGACGTCCGACAGCATCCGCAAGGACCTGCAGACCTTGAGCGGGAAGCTGATTGGGGAAGACCCGACTCAGATCCAGAAGCTCAACGAGAAGATGGCCTCTTCGCACCCGGAAAGCAAATGCGCGAGAGCATGCCTAGACATGGCGCTCTGGGATCTGGTCGGGAAGGCATCTGGGAGGCCGCTGTACGACATCCTTGGCGGGAGCCGGGACAGAATGATGACGGACATGTCCTTGGGGATAATGGACTTCGACAAGACCCTGGAGACGGCCAAACGTATCGTTTCTCGCGGCTTCAAGGCAATCAAGATGAAGGTCGGCCTGGACATTGACGAGGACATCGCCAGGCTCCTGGCGGTCAGGGAAGAGGTGCCGGGAGACATCACCCTCTCCGCCGACGCCAATCAGGGCTACTCGTACGAAACGGCCGTCGAGTTCGTCAAGAGGACGAAGGATCTGGGTCTTGCATATCTGGAACAGCCGGTGGCCCAGCACGACCACGTGTCTCTCATGAAACTTGACGAACTGTCCATGGTTCCCATAATGGTCGACGAGTCGTTCAAGACCTCCCAGGAGGCCGCCTCCATCCTTGCGGGCAGGACCGCTCGTCTGCTGAACATCAAGCTTCTCAAGTGCGGGGGCATAACGGAGTCCCTGGTGATCGAGTCCATCTGCGCCGCCTTCAACGGCGGCACGCTTGTCGGCTGCTACTCCGAGTCCGCTCTTTCGATAGCGGCGGGTCTTCACTTCGCTCTCTCGGGAAGCACGATCGAGTTCCTGGACCTGGACTCCCATTTCACATTCCCGAATGACTTCGCCAAGGACGCGCTCGGGTTCGAATCAGGCCTTCTCATCGTCTCCGGAAGGCCGGGTCTGGGCGTCGAAGTCGATTTCGACTCCCTCGACTGACTCGGGTCCCTCGGCCTCGGGCTCCTCCACCTCGGCCAGCTCCTCGGTGACCAGCCTTGCCACCGCCTCCACCCTGTCCTTCCCTTTCATCCTCATCATCTTGACTCCCATGGTCGCCCTTCCCATCACCCGTATCCCGGCGACCGGGATCCTTATGGTCATCCCCTTGACGCTCGTGATTATCAGCTCGTCGTCCTCCTCGACTCTCTTGGCGCAGACAACGAGCCCGTTCCTCTTGCTCGTGACTATCGTTATCACTCCCATCGCGCCTCTCCTCGTTCTTCGATATGAGGACACCAGAGATCGCTTCCCGTATCCGTTCTCGGTGATGGTGAGCAGCACGGAGTCCTCGTCAACCACGGCGAGGCTCGCCACCCTGTCGTTCCCTCTAAGGCGGACACCCTTGACTCCCATCGTGTATCTACCGGTCGCGCGGAAGCCCTTCTCCGAGAATCTGGCCGCCTTGCCCTGCCTTGTGGCGAGCACGATCTCCTTGCTTCCGTCGGACAGGTTCACACCCACGAGGCTGTCGCCCTCCCGGAGCTTTATCGCCCATATCCCTGTGACCCTCTGGTGCCTGTAGGCTGTCAGAGCGGTCTTCTTTATCTTCCCTTTGCGGGTCGCAAAAACGAGATAGTGGGATTCGTCGTACTCCTTGATCGGGATCATTGCGCTGATGCTCTCTCCTTTTTCCAGTCTCGGGAGCAGGTTCACGATGGGCTTCCCCTTCGCGTGCCTCCCTCCCCTGGGCAGTCTCCAGGCCCTCAGCCAGTGGACTCGTCCCTTGGTCGTGAAGAATAGAATGTCATTGTGCGTGGAGGTGACGAACATGTCGACGACGTAGTCCTCCTCCTTGGTCTCCATGCCGATGAGGCCGACGCCTCCTCTCCTCTGCTTCCTATATGTGTCGAGCGGGAGCTGCTTGATGTACCCCGTGTTGGTGATGGTCACGACGACATCCTCGACCGGTATGAGGTCCTCGATCTCGAGGTCCTGCGGGTGCGTGTCTATTTCGGTCCTCCTCTCGTCCCCGTACTTCTCCTTTAGCTCCAGAACCTCGTCCTTGATTATCTCGAGGATCCTCTCCTCCGATGCCAGGATGCTCTCCAGCTCCTCGATGGTCTTCTTGAGCTGTTCCATCTCCTTGCGGAGGTTCTCTATCTCCAGTCCCGTCAGCTTCTGGAGCCTCATCTCCAGGATGGCCTTGGCCTGGATCTCCGTCAATTCGAATTTCTCGATGAGGCCGTTTCTCGCCTCCTCCGCGTTTCTCGATTTCCTGATGAGGGCGATGACATCGTCCAGGTTGTCAATGGCCGTGATCAGACCCTCGACGATATGCTTCCTCTCCATCGCCTTGTTCAGATCGAACTCCGTGCGCTTTCTGACTATCTCCTCCCTGAACTCGATGAAGCACTGAAGTATCTCCCTGAGCGTCAGGACCTTCGGTGCCCCGTCGACGAGAGCGATGTTGATGATTCCAAAGGTAGACTGCATCTGCGTCCTTGCGTAGAGCTGGTTCAGGATCACTTCCTCATTGGCGTCCCTCCTGAGGTCCATGACGATCCTCATTCCCTCCCTGTCGCTCTCGTCCCTCAGGTCGACGATCCCGTCGATCTGCCTGTCCCTGACCAGGTGGGCTATCTTCTCGAGGAGAGTGGACTTGTTGACCATGTACGGGATCTCGGTGACAACGATGGATCGCTTCTTCTTGACGGACTCGATCTCCACCTTTGCGCGGACACGGATGACGCCTCTTCCCCTGTGATACGCCTCCACGACTCCCCTGGTCCCGTAGAGGATCCCGCCAGTGGGGAAGTCCGGGCCCTTTATGACCTCGAGAAGCTCCCTAGTGTCCGCATCTGGGTTCTCGATCAGGAGCACTATGCCGTCGACCACCTCGGAGAGGTTGTGGGGGGGCATGTTCGTGGACATCCCCACGGCTATCCCGCTAGAGCCGTTGACCAGAAGGTTCGGTAGTTTCGAGGGCAGAACGGTCGGCTCCTTCAGCGAGCCGTCGAAGTTGTCGACGAAGTCCACCGTGTCCTTGTTGATGTCGGCCAGCAGCTCGTCCGCCATTTTCATTAGTCTGCATTCCGTGTATCTCATCGCGGCGGCCTCGTCCCCGTCGACCGATCCGAAGTTGCCGTGGCCGTCGATGAGCATGTACCTCAGGCTGAATTCCTGCGCCATTCTCACGAGGGCGTCGTATATGGCCTGGTCTCCGTGCGGATGATACTTACCAAGGGTCTCCCCAACGACCCTGGCGCATTTCTTGTGGGGCTTCGACGAGTCCAGACCCATGTCCTTCATCGCATACAGGATCCTGCGGTGAACGGGTTTCAGGCCGTCCCGCACGTCGGGAAGGGCCCTTCCGACGATCACGCTCATCGCGTAGTCGATGTAGGAGCTCTCCATCTCCTTCTCTATCGGTCTCTTTGTGGTCCTGGTTTCTGCTTCCTCCTCCAATCGACCACCTACACGTCAAGATTCACGACTTCTAGGGCGTGGGCCAGTATGAACTCCCTTCTCGGCTCGACCGCGTCGCCCATCAGAATCACGAAGATGTCCTCAGCCCTGGCCGCATCCTCGATGGTCACCTGTTTCAGTATCCTCGTCTCCGGGTCCATCGTCGTCTCCCAGAGCTGGTGCGATCTCATCTCCCCGAGACCCTTGTACCTCTGGGTCGAGGTGCCGCGGCCCAGCTCCTCGAGCTTCTCCTCCCTGTCGTCCTCTGTATAAACGTAGTGAATCGTCTTTCCTTTCCTCAGGCCGTAGAGCGGCGGCTGCGCGATGTACACGTAGCCCTGCTCTATGAGCTGCTTCATGTACCTGTAGAAGAAAGTCAGCAGAAGCGTGCGTATGTGCGAACCGTCCACGTCCGCATCCGTCATGATTATGACCTTGTGATATCTCAGCTTCATTATCTCGAACTCGTCCCCGATGCTCGTGCCGAGGGCGGTGATAAGCGTCCTGATTTCGTTGTTCCTCAATACCCTGTCCAGCCTCGCCTTCTCCACGTTGATGACCTTCCCCCGCAGCGGGAGTATCGCCTGGTATCTCCTGTCCCTGCCCTGCTTCGCGTTGCCGCCCGCCGAGTTCCCCTCAACGATGAACAGTTCGGCCAGGGCGGGGTCCCTTTCGCTGCAGTCCGCCAGCTTCCCCGGGAGGCTCAGCCCCTCCAGGAGCCCCTTTCGTCGAGACAGCTCCCTCGCCTTTCGCGCGTCCTCGCGTGACTGTGACGCGAGCAGCGACCTCTGGATGCACGTCTGGCCTATCTTGGGGTTCTCGAGGAGGAACTCCCCCAGCTTCTCATATATCACGCTGTCGACGAGCCCCCTGATCTCGCTGTTCCCGAGCTTCGTCTTCGTCTGACCCTCGAACTGCGGTTCCGGGAGACGGATGCTCAGGATCGCCGTCAACCCCTCTCTCACGTCCTCCCCATGAAAGGTCTGGTCCTTCGTCTTGAACAGCTTCTGCTTTCTTGCATGATCGTTGAACGTCTTCGTGAGAGCGGACCTGAGCCCGCTAAGGTGCGTGCCCCCCTCGATGGTCGCGATGTTGTTGGCGAACGTGTGGATGTTCTCCGAGTAGGCGTCCGTGTACTGCAAGGCCAGCTCTACGTGAACGTCCTTCCTGTCGGCCTCGACGTAGATCGGCTCTTCATGCAGGGGCTTTTTGTTCCTGTTCATCCACAGAACGTATTCGGAGACTCCCCCATCGTAGCAGAATGTCTCCTGCTCCTCCGAGTCCTGCCGCTTGAGAATGATCTTGACACCCTTGTTGAGGAACGCGTACTCCCTCATCCGCGAGCACAGCGTCGCGTAGTCGAAATTCGTGTGGTCGAATATCTCCGAGTCCGGCATGAACGTGATTATCGTTCCCGTGCCCTCTACGTCCCCGACGGGCTTGACGTCCCCGGTTGGCTTTCCTCTCTCGTATCTCTGGGTCCACTCCTTTCCGTCACGGTGGACGCTCACCACGAGCCATTCCGACAGGGCGTTGACGACCGAGAGGCCGACGCCGTGGAGCCCGCCGGAGACCTTGTACGTCTTCCTGTCGAACTTCCCGCCAGCGTGCAGCTTGGTCATCACGATCTCGAGCGCGGACACCTTGAGCTTGGGATGTGGCCCTACTGGAATCCCCCTGCCGTTATCGACGACCGTGACGCTCCCGTCCGTGTTCAGCTGGACGCCGATGTTGTCGCAGGACTCCGCCATCGCCTCATCGATGCTGTTGTCCACGACCTCGTACACGAGATGATGTAGGCCCCTTTCATCCGTGCTCCCGATGTACATGCTCGGCCTTCTGCGGACCGCCTGAAGACCCTCGAGAACGACGATGTCCTCCTCTCTGTAGGAACCCTCTTCCTTCATCTAAACCTCAGCCATTTCTCAACGCCTGTGCATCCCGTTTCTTCGCACTCACCTTATAGTCCGCCAAGTATATAATGATTCTCGGACTATCTGGCTGGTGCCATTTTTGCCACGTTTTTTCTAGGAAAGGCTTAAATACTATCAGCCCGCCAAAACGCCATTCTAGCGGGCTTTCTTGACGACTCCTTTCCCGGTGTCCTCGAGACGTATTCCCAGCTTCTCTAGCTCGCTCCTAATCCAGTCCGCCGTTTCGTAGTCCTTCTTCGACCTTGCCCTCTCTCTGATCTCCACGATCAGCGCTAGGACCTTGTCCGCGACTTCCGTCTGAGCCGCCCTTTCGGGAAAGAGTCCGAGGACGCCCGCCAGCTTCGTGAATGTCCCGAGCCCCCTTTCGACGGAATCCTTGTCCGCATTCTTGTCGACCGCCACGTTGAGCTCTCTCGCGAGCTCGAAAAGCAGGCTTATGGCCTCGCGCGTGTTGAAATCGTCGTCCATGACCTCCTCGAACTGCTTCTCCGCCTTCTCCGCCGATTCCACGAGCCGCTTACCGGAATCGGTCTCCCCGCCCTCCGCTCTCGGCAGGAACTGCTTTGCGGTCTCGAGCGAATCGACCAGCCGCTGATAGCTCCTCTTCGCCTCCTCCAGCTGGTCCTTGCTGAAGTCTATCGGGCTCCTGTAATGCGCGTGCAGCAGGAAGAACCGCAGGACCTCGGGCCTGTACTCGGTCAGAGCATCCCTGATCGTCCAGAAGTTGCCCAGGGACTTGGCCATTTTCTCGCCCTCGACGTTCAGTATGCCCGTGTGCAGCCAGTACTTGACGTACGGCTCCACGCCCGTGAGGGCCTCGGCCTGTGCGATCTCCGATTCGTGGTGCGGGAAGATGAGCTCCGTCGCCCCGCCGTGGATGTCGTACTGCTCTCCGAAGTGCGTCATCGCTATCGCGGTGTCCTCGATGTGCCAGCCGGGCCTTCCCATCCCCCAGGGGCTCTCCCACGCGGGCTCGCCCGGCTTCTGCTTCTTCCACAGCGCGAAGTCCTCCGGGTTGCGCTTGCTCTCGTCGATCTCGACCCTCGCGCCCGGCCTCAACTCGTCGAGTTTCTGGCGGGAGAGCTTCCCGAAGCCCTTGAACTTGCGGACCTCGAAGTAGACGTTCCCGTCGACGTCGTACGCGTAGCCCTTCTCGATGAGCCCGTTGATCTGCTCGATTATCTCGGCCATGAACTCCGTCGCCTTCGCGAATATGTTGATGCTCTCGACGCCGAGCGCCTCCATGTCCTCCCGGAAGTGCTTGAAGTACTTCTCCGCGAGCTCCGGCTCCGAGACGCCCGTCTCCGCCGACCTGTTGATGATGTGGTCATCAACGTCCGTGACGTTCTGGACGTAGAGGACGTTGTACCCCTTGTGCCTGAGGTACCTCGCGATTGCATCGAACGCGACGTACGTCTTCGCGTGACCCAGGTGCGAGTAGTCGTACGGAGTGACCCCGCAGACGAACATTGTCACTCTGTTGCCCTTGAGAGGAACGAACTCCTCCTTCTCGTGCGTCAGTGTGTTGTAGACCAGCATGATCTTCACCAAAGTGCCGAGGGAGGGAGTCGAACCCCCACAAAACCGCTCTGCAGGCGGTCACATTGGCCGCTCTGTCACCTCGGCCCGAGAGTCCATCGTGTTCGAGGATATTTAAGGTTTTTATGGCGGCAATTATTGCCTCCTCTAGACGGGACCCTCTGTTTTGCGATTTCAAGGGTCTGGGGAGGTTCTGAATCCCAGAAATCTCGTAATCAATGATCTCGACCTCTCAAGTCGGCAATCTCTTCTCATCTTTCCCGTACTGGGCAAGAGTTCCGTCGCACTCGATAATGATGTCCGACATCTTTGCACAATCTGACGCTACTCGTTGATAAGTATCCAGACAGTCTCGGATTCCACCTTAATCCAGTACGCGTACCCTGCCCGAAGCATGTCCGAGTCTGGCAGCACCCTGAGACGATATGGATCGATGGAATCGAATCCTTCCACCTTCGAGGAACCCACTCGGACTTTCATATCCGCAACAGAGTAGCTCCCATTGAAGCAGGGGAATCCAACCAGATTCCATCCGCTGGACAGACGAATGTGCGTGCTCGTGGGAACGAGACCCGCCACGGTGAGGTTGCTGTCCCTGGTGACGTTCACCCACAGTCCCACGGTGTGATTCACGCTCCACAGCCCGCGTCTGTAGGCCTTGGACGTCATGTACCACTTCCATCCCTGAGAGGCGGAATCGTAGGACCAAGCCCTGTCGTATGCGACTGTCTGAAGGACGGTCTCGATGGACTCGTTAGATTGGATAAGAGGGATGGAGATGAGGTTCGGGCCCCGAGTGAGCGAGTGCGTGAACTTGGCGGCCTGGTCTTCAGCACAGGCAGAGTTGTTGCTCAGGTCCACCGCGCACACTCGGTAGAAGTGATCGCTCGGATCTCCTTCACCCGCGCCAGCATCCACATACTCCGAAGTGGCGTTGGGAACCGAGTCGTGCAGGTCATATGCCGAGATGTTAGAGGAGTGGTTCTCGCCCCTATGGATGTCGTATCTGACGACATTGCTCTTCCCTCCAGAATCGTCAGGCGACAGGCTCCATGTGATTGTGACGTTCTCCCGATCAACACCGGATAGGTGCGCTCTCAAATCCGCTGGAGGCGAAGGAGGACCTGCCTGAGTAACATCAATGGACTTGCAGGCCTCGTTATTCGCTTCGTCCGATTCCTTTACGAGGTCGTCAGGGTCCGTTAGTACGCAGATCTGATGCTGTCCGATCCCGTTCGCCGTCCACGTCACCTTCACCCACTCCTTTCCCCCACCCAGAGGAAGCAGGCCGATCGTTTGGTCTCCATCTATCTGAACTCCGCTTCCGGGGTCTCCGTCAAAGAACCTGACGACGACATTGATCGCGTTTGCCATTCCCGTGTTCCTGATTGCGGCATATATGTCGACGGATTCGCCTTCCTGAACGGGGTCAGGGGGGTCGAAGACTATCTCCCCCTCGTCGACGACCAGGTCCGGCATCGGAGGCGTGGGGATCACGAGCGGATAGTAATCGAATGTCGCGTCGTATATCGGATAGGGGACGTCACCTATGCCGTCGCTCCCGGGGATGTTCTGACCCGGGCCGTTGAACATGTCAGGCCCACCGTAGTCAGACCAGTAGTTGCCCCCGATCGGGTAGCTCTCGTTCCAGTGAACGCTTCCGAGCTCGTCCACCGCCTGGGAGGTCCCAAACATGATGGGGTTGTTTATGAAGGAGTTGTTCCACACCCTGCAACCTGTGCAGTTCAGCCAGATTGCGTAGAGTGTGCTTCCCTCGATCCAGTTCCCGTATATCTCGTTGTCCTTG